>CAZLZK010000022.1:0-12224 GCA_964564005.1 uncultured Gammaproteobacteria bacterium | reverse complement strand
AGGCACTACAAACCCTTGTACTTCTTTTAGCGCCGTTTGCGCCGCATATGACTGAAGAGTTGTGGTCCCGTATAACTCTTATCTCGCCTCGAGGTCTACGTCCACGCAGTCGAGGAGCGGGCATACGGGATAAACAGCAGTCTGTTCACTTCCAGCCTTGGCCGAAGTTTGACCCTGAGCTTGCACAGGAGGAGATTTTGGAGATTCCAGTTCAAGTTAATGGGAGATTGCGGGGAACGGTTAGTATCAAATCAAAAATCAAAAAGCACACGCTCGGACAGCAAAAATCAAAAATCGAGGAGCTGGCGAGAGAGAACCAAGGTGTTGCTAAGTATTTGGAAGGGAAAAAGGTTCAAAAAGTAGTTTTTGTTCCTGGACGACTAATTAATTTTGTGGTGTAAATTGTGGAACTGCCCGATTTAGAGAAAATCATCTTCCGGTTTCGATATCCTCTTATTGTGCTTCTTTTGGGCTTACTCTTCCTAGGCGGTGGAGCCTTTTTATGGCGTGCCGGGGTTTTTGAGGGGACGAAGGTCGAGGTGATAGAAACAGATACAGACGGAGACAGAGATAGAGGAAGCGAGAAGCTGGTTGTGGAAATTTCTGGGGCTGTTGAGAAGCCCGGAGTGCATGAAATGTTAGCAAGCGATCGGGTGGAGCGCTTGCTAATAGCTTCGGGAGGCTTGTCCGCCGAGGCAGACCGAGAGTGGGTCGAGAAAAATTTGAATAGGGCAGCAAAACTTATTGATGGACAGAAGATATATATTCCGGGTATCGGAGAATCAGCAAGTCAGAGCATCGGAGGATCGGGTGGTCAGATAGTCGGAGTGTCAGTGGGCCAGATAAATATAAATACAGCCTCGGCAAGCCAGCTAGACAGCCTTTGGGGGATAGGACCGGCGCGGGCGCAGGCGATAATCGAAGCAAGGCCCTTTTCTTCGGTCGAGGAACTCTTGGCCAGGAAAACTATTCCTTCGAATGTCTACGAACGAATCAAAAATGAGATTACTGCTCCTTAGCCTCTTTATTTTTATCACCCTTTATTTAATACGCTTTTATACATCTGGATATAGTTTTGAGGAAGGTCAGATGGTGAGAGTTAGTGGGCGGCTTTCCGAAGAACCAACGGTCGTCAATGGTAGACAGAGGTTAGTGATTAGTAATATTAGGGTTTATGCTGACCAGTTTCCGGAGTATCACTATGGGGGTTGGTTAAGTGTTGAAGGTGAGGCGGCAATGGGAAAGGGTGGGTGGTATCTAAAAAATGCAAAAGTAGGAGAGGTATTAGAGGTACCAAAGGTATCAAAAGCATTGCCGAGACTGCGTCAGAGGATTTTAGAGCTTTACGGGAAGTTTCTTCCCGAACCACACAGCGCCCTACTTTCCGGCATTGTTTTGGGTACAAAATCAAGCCTCGCGCCAACGTTTTTCGAAGGATTGCGTACAACCGGTACTCTGCATGTTGTTGTTGCCTCTGGGATGAACATTTCCTTATTTGCTGGCAGTATTTTAAACGGTTTGGCAATCTTTGTTAGTCGTCGTCGGGCAATTATTCCTGCACTTTTAGGAGTCTTGACTTACGTTGTGCTCGTTGGCTTTGAGCCCCCGATTGTGCGTGCTGCGGTTATGGGCGCTATTTCCTTTGCGGCTCAAGCTTACGGTCGGGAGTTTGACGCCTGGCGTGCGCTTTTTATTTCCGCTGCTCTCCTTCTACTTCTTAATCCTCTGTGGCTTTTTGATGTTGGCTTTCAGCTTTCTTTTGCGGCAACCGCGGGAATGCTTGCCTTTGGTGTTCGTATCCACAGACTCCTTTCGCATGTGGCTGGTTTTATGCGTGAGGGTTTGTCAACAACACTTGCTGCGCAAATTCCTGTGACGCCAATACTCTTTGTCGCCTTCGGTCAAGTTTCTTTAGTATCTCCCTTGGTCAATGCGCTTATTCTTTGGACCGTCCCATTTATTATGGCTGGGGGAATGCTTGTAGCGCTCCTTGGGCTCGTGTGGGAGCCGATAGGGCAGCTTGCGAGCTGGTTTGTGTGGCTGCTGCTTGAATACTTTGTAACTATTGTAAGACTATTTTCCAATGTCTAGAAACTGGCGTTTTTTGTTTGTTTTTCTTGTATCCGGCGTTATTTTAGTTTTTGTTGCCACATTCTCGCTGCTAGATTCTAAATTCCATCTCGTCTTCTGTGATGTTGGGCAAGGAGATGCAATCTTGGCGTATAAAGGTTCGGTACAGATTCTGGTTGATGGAGGACCGGGCGAGTCTGTCCTTGCCTGTTTATCAAGCCATATGCCATTTTGGGATAGAAAGATAGAGTTAATCATACTCACTAACCCCGATAAAGACCATTATGCCGGACTTATAGACGTAATCAGAAGATATCAAATTATTAAATACTCATCATCGGGGGTTGACAAAGAAGGAGCGGGAATGGATGCCCTTAAGGCTGAATTGAAGAATCGTTCGGTCCCAACTGTTGATTTAAATTTGGGCGACCAGGTTAACCTGGGGAAGATTAAACTTTACACTCTTTGGCCCACAAAAGAGTGGCTGGCGCGCGCCAAGAGTGGTGAATCTGGTATAGAGAATCTAGTAGTGGGCGCAACGGACAGCCCGAATGAATACTCGGTTGTTTTAAGGCTGTCCTATGGCGAGTTTGATGCTCTTTTAACAGGGGATATCGAGCCGCCGGCCAGCGATCAGCTGGCAGTGATAGTGAATAGTGATAGTGATAGCCAGATAGGGTGGGAGGTTTTGAAAGTTCCGCATCATGGATCGAAGAATGGATTAACAGAAAAGTTGCTGGATGCCGTAAAACCGAAGCTTGCTATTATCTCCGTTGGCAAAAATAATCGCTATGGGCACCCGCATCAAGAAGTGATCAAGTTAATCAGTGATCAAGCGATCAAGTTATTAAGAACGGATTTGAATGGGGAAGTGGAGATTGTGACGGATGGTAAAACATGGTCTTACAAAGAAGAGGAGCGTTAGTGTACAATTATCCTCATGATTCGCGATCAGCTTAAAAGGGATTTAGAAAAACTTCTGGGAGTAGAAGTGAAGATTGAACATCCGGGAGACCCCGCTAATGGTGATTTTTCAACGAACATAGCCATGCGAATGGAGGGGAACCCCCTGGAAAATGCGAAAAAGCTACTCTCCGGGTGGAAAAAGCCGGAGTATATCGAGAAGGTCGAAGTAGTGAAACCTGGCTTTATCAACTTCTGGCTTTCCGAAGCTACCCTTAGCAAAGAATTGGAATTAGCGCTAAAGGAGGGAGAGCGATATCCTTCGGCTTCGCTCAGGACAAGTGGCAAAAGACATATTCTGATAGAGTTTGCACACCCCAATACCCATAAACTTTTCCACATAGGCCACCTTCGCAATATAACACTTGGGGAAAGTCTTGCGTGCCTCTTGGAGTCACAAGGGGACAAGATCACAAGAGCGAATTATCAAGGCGATGTGGGTCTTCATATAGCGAAAGCGTTGTGGGGGATAAGGAAGTTAAAAGCGCAAAGCGCAAAGGTCAAAACTTTGGATGAGAAAATTGAGTTTTTGGCAAAGGCGTATGTCGCTGGGAATAAAGCTTATGAGGTGGGAGGGGCAAAGGCGGAAATGGGGGAGATTAATAGGAAGCTTTACGCTGGAGACGAGGAGTTGACTAGGTTGTGGAAGGAAACGCGAGAGTGGAGCCTTGAGTATTTTGACCGTATCTATAAGCGTGTAGGAACCAAGTTTGATCGCTTGTACTTTGAAAGTGAAGTAGCCGAGCCTGGAAAGAAGATTGTGCTTGAGAATGTAGGTAAAGTTTTTAAGAAAGACGATGGGGCGATCATTTTTGAAGGAGAAAGATATGGTTTACACAATCGAGTTTTTATAAACAGCGTGGGGCTACCCACGTATGAAGCTAAAGATGTTGGGCTTGCGGAACTCCAACTTAAGGAATTTAATCCGGACAAGATTGTGCACGTTGTCGGGCCGGAGCAAAAAGGGTATTTCGAGGTGTTGTTTAAGGCTCTAGAGGAACTTGACCCCACTTTTTCCGGAAAAGAATATCATCTCGTGTACGGTTGGGTGAGGCTTAAGACGGGCAAGATGTCTTCTCGTACTGGGGAGATAGTCGAGGGAGAAACAATTATTGATGAGGCAAAGAGAAAGCTTAAGAAGCAATATGAGATGATAGATGAAATTGCGGAGGAGGTTGCAGTAGGGGCAGTCAAGTATTCCATGTTACGCCTAAGCCCTCAATCAGAGATAGTCTTTGATATAGATGAGTCGATAAGACTTGATGGAGACTCGGGGCCGTATCTTCAGTATACGTTTGCGAGAACGCAAAGCGTACTTAAGAAATCGGTTGGTCAGGTGTCGGATGTCAGTTCTCGGGTTGGCAGTAAACCGGTTAACCGACAAACTGAAAACCGAAACCCGATGCCTGATAAACTGAACACTGAAGAAGAAGACATTCTCCGAACCTTTTATAAGTTTCCTGAGATTGTGCAAGAGGCGGCGGAGAATTTTGCCCCAAACCTTGTCTGCAACTTCCTTTTTGAGCTCGCGCAGCGCTATAACGCGTTTTACAATCGGCACAGAATTCTTGAGGCAGAAAATCAAGAATTCAGGCTTGCTTTAACTGAAATTACTGGTAATATATTGCAAAGCGGACTCGGGTTACTAGGTATTGATGCGCCTGAGCGCATGTAATCCGCTTTGAATTTCCAATTTCCAATTACCAATTTTCAATGAATTTAGGATTAAGATATCTTCCAAACGGCGTTAGAGTTCTTCTTGTTCCAATTCCCGGTGTTCAAAGCATAGCCGTTGGGGTTTATATTGGTGCTGGGTCAAGGGAGGAGAGTTGGGAAACGAATGGCATTGCCCACTTCCTAGAGCATATGGTTTTTAAGGGAACTAAAAAATTTCCCACAAGGAAACAAACCTCGATACTCGAGGGATATGGTTCGATACAGAATGGATATACTTACTCTGAGACGACCGCTTACTGGGCAAAGACCCCGGCTGATAAATGGAAACTGGGTCTTGAAGTACAGAAAGACCTAGCGCTATACCCCCTGCTTCGCAAGAATGATCTCGAGAAAGAGCGTGGGGTAATACTCGAGGAAATTCACAGAAGGGATGATGCTCCGGAGGATAAGGTCTGGGAGATTTTTTACAACATGAGATTTCCTAACCAGAGCCTCGGTTGGAGTACTTTAGGCAGGCCTGAGGTTATAGAGAGAGTTAACCGAGACTCTTTTGCCCAGTTTCATCAAAAAAACTATGTGAGTAGCAACTTGGCGGTTGTGGCAGCAGGTAAAATTGGCAAGGAGTCGGAAATCCTTAAACAAATAGAGGAATGGTTTGGTGATTTGCCAAAAAAGTCAGGCAGTAGGCGAAAGAGGCCAAAGGCCTCTATCGGCGCCAAAGTTAGCCTTTTTTCTAAGATGGATGCAAAACAGGCACACTTCGTATTGGGCGTTTCGACCTTTGATCTTCATGACGAGAGGCAATATGCGCTTATGGTTTTGAATAGGATTTTAGGGTTTGGTACTTCTGGAAGGCTATTTACATCTGTTCGCGATAAAAGAGGACTCGCTTACGCTGTTTATTCAGATTATGAGCTGGAGGGAGACCACGGGTACTGGGCTGCCTATTCAGGAGTTAGGCTGGAAAAGACCGAAGAGGCAATAAGAGCTGTTTTGGAAGAGCTTAGGAGAATTGCCGAAAAGAAGGTTCCAGCCCAGGAGTTTATGAAAGCAAAAGAGAAAGTGCGAGGGCCAATGCTCTTCGCAGCCGAAGACCCCCACATGCAGATGGAGTTTTATGCGAAGCAGGTACTTTGGAGACCAAACAACATAAAGACAATTGGTGAGGTCATAAATCGAGTAATGGAGGTCACAGCCGAAGATGTCCAAAGGGTTGCAAGAGAGTTTTTTGTGCCCGAGCGATTGAATTTAGCAATAGTCGGACCCTTCTCTGACAAGAGCAAATTTGAAAAATTGCTTAAAATCTGACATCATATGGTGAGTTAGGACAAAGATGGAGCAAGTAGTAGTTCTTATTAAGCCAGATGGGGTGAGGCGCGGCCTGACAGGCGAGGTGATTCGGCGCTTTGAGAATGCACAGCTTAAGGTTATTGCATTGAAGATGATTTGGGCCAAAGAAGATCTTCTAGGAAGGCACTACACCGATAAAAAAGAGTATTTGGTTTCTTTGGGAGAAAAGACACTCAAAAGTTACACACAATTTGGCAAGGATCCGGGCGAGGACCTGGGCACAAAAGATCCTTATGAACTTGGGAAGATGGTAAGGAGTTGGGCTCTTGAGGGCATGAGCTCTGGACCGATTGTGGCACTCCTCCTTGCTGGGCGGCACGCAGTTGATAAAGCCCGCACCATTGCCGGGCCCACTATGCCGGTTGACGCGCCGCCAGGCACGATAAGAGGGGATTTTGCCTCAGACTCGGCAGCTTATGCAAATTACGAGAAGAGGATTGTATGGAACGTTATTCATGTCTCAGGAAGCCCTAAAGAAGCAGAGTTTGAAAGGGAGCTTTGGTTTAAGGAAGAGGAGATCAACAACTACAAGAGAACAGATATGGAAGAGTGAAGAGAGCTAATTATTTTGCCTTGCTCCGCTTTTTCAAGCTCAGGATAGAGTGGGAGAGAAAGAACCTCCCTCGCAGCCTCTTCGGCAATTGGAAAGTCGCCCTTTTTGTAGCCGAGATGCGAAAACCCCTTCATCAAATGCAGAGGATGTGGGTAGTGGATAGCGAGCGTAATGCCCCGTTTTTGCATATAACTTATGATCGCGTCCCGTTTTTCGTGCCGGCAGACAAAGAGGTGGTAAACATGGCTCGCGTTTGGGTCAACAGAGGGTAGAGTGAGGGAGGTTTTGGCAAGCCTATCGTAGTATCTCTTGGCGACATTCTTTCGCTTCTTGATATAGGAATCTATTTTCTTTAATCTTTCGCGCAGGATCGCGGCTTGTATTTCATCTAAGCGCGAATTATAGCCTAAAAATTGAGAGTAGTAATCGCGCCTCATACCGTAGGTTCGAAGCATCCGGCAAAGACTCGCAAGCCTCTTTGATGAGGTCACTATCATTCCTCCGTCTCCATAAGCCCCCAAAATCTTAGTCGGGTAAAAAGAGAAGGCTGCGATATCTGACATTGAGCCTGCGAATTTTCCGCGCCATTTCGCTCCAGTTGCTTGAGCACAATCCTCAAGAACAAACAACTTGTGTTTTTTTGCAATCATTGAGATTTTGTCCATGTCGCAGCATTGGCCATAAAGATGAACTGGAAGTATAGCGCGAGTACGCTTGGTGATTTTCTCCTCGATTTTCTCGGGGTCGAGGAGGAGGGTGTCGGGGTTAATATCGACAAATACGGGCCTTGCGCCTGTTGCGCAGATTGCCGAGGCCGTGGGAATTGCGGTATTTGGAACCGTTATGACCTCGTCTCCCTTTCCCACCCCCAAGGCCTTGAGAGCAATAAATAAGGCATCGGTGCCATTCCCAACCCCAATACCGAATGAGGAGTTGCAGAATTTTGCAAATTCTTCTTCAAATTTCTCGACTTCTGGCCCCAGGATTAATTGGCCCGAGAGAAAAACCCTTTTGATGGCACTCTGAATCTCTTTCTTCTCGAGCTCGTAAGCGCGAAGATATGTCCAGAAGGGGATACTTTTTCCTTTGTGGTCTCCCATTCAGCGAATTTTAGTTGTTTTTAAGCTCGGAAACAAGTCTTGGGTTCAGGATGCAAACCGGGAGGGTCTAGGCGTTCTCTTATAGCTTATGTGTTTATTGGGATCACGGTCGCCTTTTCGCAATGCAATCGGTGGGTCTATAAAAACCCACGGCGCGATTCGGTAGTTCACCGTTGAAAGAAGCATGTGGATTTGGTCGATCTTGATAGTTGTCGGGGGGAGGCGCCCGTTGATACTGTCTAGAGCGTCAAGGAGAGGGATGTTTCTTCCATCCCTTTTGGGTGGCTGGGTCAAATAGCCGAGGGTGGCAAATATAACACTTCGGGGCCGGTGATACACAGACAATCCAGCCCCCTCAACGGCTGGCTTAATAGCTGCCATAACCTGGAACAGTGTTGGGTCGTCGTCTGTTACAAATGCAGCAACTATAGCTGCGGTACGTCCCTCTTGGCCCGGAGCTTGTGGATCAAGGGTTGGAATTATTTTCCAGAGTTTGAGGTGGATTGGAGGAAAGCCGGGAAGATTATTATTCACAGCATGGTATCGTGCCAGTACGTCCCGGCTTCTCATATTGGTACTTTTTCTTCCTCCCACTCTCCGCCCTTCCTTCTCCTCTCCTTCACCATACGCCACCTCGGCCAATGTGATATGAAGAAGGTCGGCCGGAACAAAATTGATGGTGGGTTCAACTTTGCGGAGTCTCTCAATAGCATCTCGAAGAATAGGCCAAGACGCGGTTCCCTTAAGGTCGACCTCGAGGGCAATGGACCAACGGGGATCAAAGTAGCCTTTTTCTAACGTGGGGTTTCCAATAACCTGACCTTCCCGTATTGCTGCGCTCGCCACAGACCCAATCCCTTGATAAGTTTCTATCAATTCGGAGTCGCTAGGCAATTTTGGCTCTTCTTGCCTTATTCCACCATCTTTGTTCTCCATAGGCCTAATTGTACTACAACGTGACTACAGGATGAATTTCCCCTCCGGTCTGTTCTTTGGATAACAAGTAAAGCTGGGACGGTCCGCACTCGTCCCGGGATTGCACACTCTATGGAATTCTTGGAGGACACTGTTTTTAAGCTCGGAAACAAGTTTTGGGTTCAGGCTCTGGTGTAGTATGTGGCGCGACCGCGGCCGTGAGCAAAGAGAAGACCCAAAGATGCAAGCTTTGCGAGGTCTCGGGAGGCAGTAATTTGGGAGACCTTAAAGTGTTTTTGCATCTTTTTGTTGGTGATTGTGGCCTCAGGTTCTTCTAGGATAACCAAAATCTCCTTTTGTCGATCGTTGAGTCTCCAGAAAGTGGCGGGCAAATCGGTTTGAAAAACTGGACTCTTGAGATTTTGGGCAATTTTCTCAACCTCAACTAATATCCCGTGCGCAAAATACTCAAGCCAGACAGTAAAATTTTTAGTCTTGAGAGATCGCTCAGTTGCATATTCCAGCCCCTTGCTGTCTTTACGCCAATAATCCGAAAGAACGAGAAACCCCTGAATATCATAGCCGTACTTGTAGAGGAAGAGAAGGCCCAAAAGACGAGCGACACGGCCGTTGCCGTCAAAAAAGGGTCGAATGTTTATAAGGCAAGCTTGGGCTATTCCGGCTTGGATTATTGGGTGGTCTGAACCTGTTTGCAAATATTCAAGGAGATGCTTTATAGAGTTTTCATCCGCGTAGGAGAGGCGTGCGTGTTTTCCAACCGTTTGGCGGGAGGAGATGTTATAAAGATCAATTACGGTTTGCATTGTTACTCGTCGGGGGGAGACTAGCCACTCTTGGGAGATATAGTCCAGGGCTTTTTTGTAAGCTAGGACTTCTTGCTCGGCCTGTGTTGGGCGTTTTTTCTCTGCAGTCAGAAGTTTTATTATTTCCGCCTTGGGGAGAGGATCTCCAGCAAGAGCCAAAGACCAATAGATACGATTGAGTGTTGCTTCCCATCTAAGGCGCAGCTCCACGCGTGGGGGAATGGGGGAAAGGAGAATTTGGCTCCGGAAACCATCAATTTTTTGCAACGAATTTCGCAGAGCACCAGAGAAGGTAAAGGACAGTGTTTCCATCGACAACATTATCTAATCATAATCATATCGGCTTGTCAAGAATAGAGAAAGCAGCAAAAAACCAAAGCTAAAATAGAGAAATATGATAAGATTACGATAAGATTAGCTATATCGAAAACTGCCTCTTGACAAAGCTTTTATTATAGTGATGTAATAGATTAAGCGTTAATCTAGAGCAATGATACCTGTCCATAAAAAATTGCTTGTAGTCCTAGTCTTTGTTGTATTTGTTGGGCTTTTCTTTCCCCGTCCTGCTCTTGCGGCAGGAGACGCCTCAATAAGCGAGATATCCTCCGCTCTCTCGGGGTATTCTACGAGAACCCTCTCGGACTTTGGGAATTTAACCACCGACGTTTGGAGTTATTTGACCCGTGCTTTGACACTTGGTGCAGTCAATACAAAGATTGAGAGACTCCAAGAGTTGGTGGCCGCGACATCCGCTCTCCAGTCTGTTTTGGGTGTAGAAACGGAGGAAAAACCAAATCTGGCGCTTGAAGAAAAGCAGCCTGTAGATACTCAGCCCGAAGACACCCAGCTCGCAACAGGCGGGGTTGATATTGTACGGATTGCTGTGCCCGTGGGGAGTAGGGTAAACTTGCGAAGTCAACCGGATACTGCCGCCTCGGTTTTAGCTAAAATTAAGGATACTCGAGAAGGAGCGCGGATAGATGAGTCTCAAAGCTGGACTCAGGTTGTTTTAGAAGACCTAGACCTTGAAGGCTGGATTTCAACAGAATTCATAGAAGAAGGCAAGCCTACAGAGGAGGGCAAACCAGACAACCTAAACGTGTTAGGGAGCGAGGTGGGTCGGTTTGTGCGAATCCTTGATACTCCGACCGGCTGGGTTAGAGTACGCGAAACCCCTTGGGGAACTGAAATAGGACGGGTTTACCCCGGAGATAAACTTACCTACCTTGATGAAGTCGAAGGGTGGGTCCAAGTTGGGCTTCAAGATGGTAGTAAGGGGTGGATTTTCAAGAAATACACGATAGTTGAGTAGCTTGCGGGATTTTTCAAGAAAGGAGGTGATTATTTAATGTTGAGTGGTATTGGAACTACAGAGATAGTATTAGTTGCTGTAGTTTTGTTAATCCTATTTGGAGGTAAGAAGCTCCCGGAATTGGCCAAAGGTATAGCAGACTCTATTAGGGAATTTCGAAAAGCTGCAAGAGAAGAGGCTTGAAAACCTACCTCTTTAAGACTTACTCGCCCTTTTTGTCTGTCCCTTTGAAGGCGTTTCGGAATTCTTTAATTGCGTCTCCCAAACCTCGACCAAGCTCAGGAAGTTTTTTGCCGCCAAAAAGAAGCAGCAATACAACAGCGATGATGATAAGTTCCGTTGTGCCTATGTTTTTAAGCATTAGGTTTTATAACCTCCTTTCTCCTCGTTTACCGGCGGGCCTTAAGCAGTCGTCCACCTGTTTAATAGTAGAGTAATTTCAAAGAGTAGCGCAAGTGGTAAAAAGAGGAGCAGGAGGGACAAGAGATCAGTAGGAGGCAGTAATACCGCAAAAATAAGAGAAATTGTATAAACCCAAAGTCTCTTCTTAGTCAAAGTTTGATAAGTTACAACCCCCAAGCGCATGAGCATTGTTAAGACAATGGGGAACTGGAAGGCAATTCCCATGAGAACGGAAGTAACAAGTATTTGTGACAGAAGTGTCGAAATATCCAAAAAGTTGCCGATTTCAAGCTCCAAAGATTTTTGGTAAAAGAGAACTATTACATAGCGCATGACCAGAACGCCGAATGCAAATCCGCCGATGAACAAAGCCAGCGTTAAAGGAAGGAGAGAGAGAATTGTTTTAAACTCTTGGTCTCTTAAGGCGGGTTTTAAAAACGAAAGAACTTGGAAGAGGATTAAAGGAAAGAGGATTACAATTCCAATTAAAAAGCCTGAGGTTATGGCAAGGTTGACAAACTGGAATGGGGAAGTGAAAACGATATTAACGCCTTCGAGGCTAAAGATTTTTAGAACAAGACTGACAAGCCTCTCATAGTAAATGAAGCCCAAAACACCGGTTATCAGAAATGTAGAAACTAAAAACAAAAGCCGTTTTCTAATCTCTATTAAAAACGGCATGTACTGCTCTAAGGTTTCTTGCGTTTGTTGCGCTCTGACTTGTGCGGCAGCCATCTTAAACCTCAATGTTTACTGGGTATTATCTTCCGCCCCCTTCGACTCAGGCGGAGTTTCGTTTAAAGTTTCTTGAAACTCTTTTTTTACCTTTTTAAGCTCCCTGCCGGTCTCGCCGGCACCCCTTGCCAACTCAGTCAATTTCTTGCCGCCGAAGAAAAAAAGCAGCACCAAGGCTATAATTATAAGTTCAGGTGTACCGATGTTGCCCAGAAATCCCATTAGGGTTTAGGTTCTTTAAGCTCTTTTTTGATGCGCTTAAGCTCCTTGCCGGTCTCGCCGGCACCCCTTGCCAACTCAGTCAATTTCTTGCCGCCGAAGAA
>CAZLZK010000021.1:0-12405 GCA_964564005.1 uncultured Gammaproteobacteria bacterium | reverse complement strand
GTTGAGAAGATGCTTGGCGTTGAGAATCTTTACGAGAAGGATTTTGACACACTCCACCATATCGAAAATGCACTTCGGGCAAGAACTCTCTACCAGAAAGATAGAGACTACGTTGTACGGGAGGGAGCGGTCACTATTGTTGACGAATTTACAGGCCGCTTGATGTTTGGCAGGCGCTGGTCTGACGGGCTCCATCAGGCGGTTGAGGCCAAAGAAGCTGTAACAATTCAACAAGAGTCTAGAACCCTAGCAACAATCTCGTTTCAAAACTACTTTAGACTTTATGAGATTCTTTCGGGAATGACGGGGACTGCGGCAACGGAGGCTGAGGAGTTTCACAAGATTTATAAACTTGACGTTGTTGTTATCCCAACTTACCGGCCCATGGTGAGGAAGGACCACTCTGATGTTATCTATAAAACCGGTCGGGCAAAATATGCGGCTGTAGTACGAGAGATAGATGAGGCAAGAAAGAAAGGCCAGCCGGTCTTGGTCGGTACAACCTCAATTTCCAAAAATGAGATCATTGCCGATTTCTTGAAGCATAAAAAAATTCCGCATAACGTCTTAAATGCTAAGAATCACGAGAAGGAAGCTATGATTATTGCTGAGGCAGGAGAACCTGGCAACGTTACGGTTGCCACAAACATGGCCGGGCGCGGAGTTGACATTATCCTTGGGGGTGCAAAGCCTGATAAAACAGCGGGTATGGATAGGGGGGAGTATGAGGGTTCTCACGAACACAAAGATTGGGAGACCCGCCACGACCGAGTTATTGCTGCGGGGGGCTTGCATGTAATAGGTACCGAGCGGCATGAGTCACGAAGAATTGATAACCAACTTCGTGGGAGAAGTGGTCGGTTGGGAGATCCTGGCTCCAGCCGCTTTTTCTTGTCTTTAGAGGACGATCTCATGCGCATTTTCGGTGGAGAAAAAATTTCTGGTTTAATGGAGACTCTTAAGATTCCCGAGGATCAGCCAATTGAGAATAAGCTTATCTCTCGGGCAATAAGCCAAGCGCAGGGAAAAGTTGAAGGCTTCCATTTTGATGCAAGGAAGCATTTAGTCGAATATGATGATGTTGCGAATCAACAGCGGGAAATCGTTTATGGCTTACGTCGTGAAGTTTTGAGTTCAGAAAGTTTGAAGGATAAAGTCCGAGGAAAACTTGAAGAACAAGTAAAGGGTATAGTTGGTTTACTTTTCGCAGAGAGCGACAATGAGCCGGATTACGAACGATTGCTCATGATGTTTTTAGAGATAGCCCCTTTTGACGACGCCTCGCAAAAGGGTCTTCTTCAACAGATTAAAGCGTTAAAAACCCAAGAAAAGATTGAAGAATTTCTACTTCAATTGATTGAACAATTATACGAAACCAGGGAAAAACAGTTAGAAGCAGAAACCATGCGACAGGTCGAAAGATTTGCTTATCTTTCCTCGATAGATACACTTTGGATGGAGCATTTGGATAATCTCGATGATCTTCGGGAAGGAGTGGGCTTGCGAGGATATGGACAGCGGGAACCTCTTGTCGAATTCAAAAATGAGGCGTTCTCTCTTTTTGATAAACTTATGGCTGACATTGACGCCAACCTTTCTCGCCGCGTCTTTAGAATTGTCCCAACAGGAGCAGCACGGCCTGTTGTAAATGTTAGTCAATCACAAACAAATATTGATACGGCAGATAAAGAAGGTCTTGCCCAGATACCAATTACCAAGGCAGCTATTGAGGCAGACGAACGCCTGCACGAAAGTACGCCTAAGAAACTCGGCCGAAATGATCCTTGTTGGTGCGGTTCTGGAAAAAAGTGGAAAAAATGCCATTACCCACAGATGCCTAACTGAATCGTATTCTCCCAAAGGTTAACATTCCGAGCAGAGCGTCTTTTGCTTTAATTTTTTTACCCTGCTCATAACTTCTGGGCTTATATGAAATTGGGACCTCGATAATTGGAATTTTTTTCTTTGCAAGTTTGGCTGTTATTTCAGCTTCTATCTCGAAACCATTAGAATTTAGATGCAAGGAGCGGGCAACTCTTGTGGGTAAGAGTTTGTAGCAGGTATACGAATCTGTGAGTTTAACTCCATAGAGAGCATTACACAAGAAGGTTATTAGAACATTTCCCCAATAAGTTCTGGCGTAAGCGTGAGGATTTTTCCCTTTTATGCGCGAACCATAAACGACACTTTTGGGCGTTACTTTTTCCAAGAGCTTTGCATATTCCTTAGGATCGTATTCAAGATCCGCATCTTGAAATAGGACGAAGTCTCCTGTTGTGCTCTTAAGACCAGTGCGCAGACTTGCTCCTTTGCCTCGATTTTTCTTGTGGAAAAAGATTTTTATCTTTTGTCTCCTAGGAGGCATTTTAAGCTCTTCTAAAATCTCTCGCGTTTTGTCGGTGGAGCCGTCATCGACAATAATAATTTCAGAAACAGCCTTTTGGGCAAAAACTTTGTCTAGAATTTGCCGGATTGTTTTTTCTTCGTTGAAAACTGGGATAATTAGAGACAGTCGCATATAATGACTTTGTGCAGAAAAAGACCTTTTATATTCTACCCCTTTTTTTACTTTCCGCAATCTTGAGATTTTGGAAATTGGGCGAGATTCCAAAAGGATTGGACCTCAAAGAAGTAGAGTTTGGGCTAAGTCTTACTGAATTTTCTGGAGGATGGTTACTTAATCCGCTTTTTGTCCGGCTTCCGTTTGCTATTCTTGGCGTCCTGTCGATCTTTATGGCGTTCTTATTGATAAAGCGACTAAGTGGGGATTTCTGGACCGCTTATCTTGCTTCGTTTATTCTTGCTGCTTCCCCCTGGCATATTACCCAAAGCCGAGTTTATTCAATAGGCGTTCTTATATTCGCAGCAGTGCTTTTTATATTGCTGCTGCCTCGGCCCATTGGTTTGACTTCACCTCGGATTGCCAAAATAAGCGTCGGGGTTGCTATCTTGATTTTCGCTTTTTCGATTTTTGCAAAGACGGATGAATTACGCTTAAAAGTTGACTATCAGAGGAACGTTTCTGCAAGATCAGAAATTGACTTTCCAGAAAGGGTTTTTGCCAATAAAGTTGTGGAATCTTATCGGTATCGAGAGAACTTGGTTTTTGAGAACTTGGATTTTGGGAATTATTTCTTTTCTGGTCACCCTCGAGAGCGTTGGGGGGTCGAAGAAGTACCTAAGTTTTATATTACAACCATTCCTCTTTTTCTTTTGGGGTTTGTTAACCTTAAAAAAAGAATAGGATGGTTTTTGATCGGCTGGACTTCTCTTTCGCTTGCGCTTCTTGCGCTTTTTGGAGGACGCGGCCCCGAATTTTCCCTCACCCTCGCCCTGCCTGTCTCCGTTCTTATAGCGCTGGGGATAAATTTTCTTTTGAAGCCGGGATGGAAGAAAAATGGTTTATACGTTCTTTCCCTGGTTGCGATTTTTGAATTTGTAATCTTTGCCAAGAGTTATTTTGCCGGATTTGGCCAGAGCCTCTTTTCTCCAAGGCGAGCTATCTATCAAGACCTGGTCCCGAAAGTACAGTCTTTTCGCGCGGAGGGAGAGCGGGTTTTAGTATCGGAAAGACTAGGGGAGCCGTTCTTGTTTTTCCAATTTTACTTGAAAAATTCGCCTCGCGATTTTGAGTTTAGGGAGTTTGATATTTGGCGAGAAAAGGATTTCGACAAAATTTTTGTCGATGTCTTGCCGGATGACCCATCTCCCAAAGAGCCGCTTTATAAAGAGAATGATCAATGGCCAGAACAGATTAAGGTGTTGGCAGAATTTTATGACAGAGGTAAAAGACAAACAGTCGTGGTCTTTAGATATCAATGAAGAACTACAAACTTGTGCTTCTTCTAATAATCTTTTTGGCAAGCTTGCTGCGTCTAATTGGACTGGGAGAGTTTCCTAGTGGATTTTTCCGTGATGAGGCGGCCTTGGGTTACAACGCTTATTCTATCTGGCAAACAGGACGAGACGAGTACGGTGTTTTTTTACCGTTAGTTTTCCGCTCTTTTGAGGTATTTTTCTTACCGGTGTATGTTTACGTAAGCAGCCTTTTTGTGGGCGTTTTAGGTCTTACAGAGTTCTCAACGCGACTGCTTTCGAGTCTTTCGGGAATTGCGGCTCTCTTTTTGATATTTTATATCGCGAAAAAAACTTGGAACACAAAAGCCGCTCTTTTTTCTGTTCTTATCTTAAGCATTTCTCCTTGGCACATTGTCTATAGCCGCGGGGCATTCGAAGGAAATTTAGCACTTATTTTTTTTGCTGGAGGATTTTTGTTTTGGACGAAATTTTTAAAAGACTGGAGCAGAAAGACTTTCTTTTTCTCCGTCCTTTTATTTGTTGCCGCAGTGTATTCTTACCAAGCCGAGCGGCTAGTCGTGCCCATTTTTGCCCTCGTTGCGGCAAGCGCGGTTTTTAGAAGACTGTGGAAGGTAAAGATAAAACTTATCTTACCCGTGATTGCGGTTCTTATTTTCCTGCTCCCTCTTTTGTCTTTATCTGCCAAACCAGGTGGATATCATAGAGCGTTTGGTGTAAGCTTCTTTTCGCAAACAGAACCTCCGGGCTGGGTTGATGGAGAAGACGCTGGGTTTTTGACTAACAATGAGTTTTATTTAAGGGGGCGTCAGTTTCTAAGCCTCTATCTTTCGTATTTTTCTCCACGTAATCTTTTTGTAGAGGGCGATTTTGAAAAACAGCGATCAGTCGAGAACCTTAGCGTTTTTTACGCATGGACGATGCCGTTTTTAGCTTTAGGTTTATGGCGATCTCTCAAACGGCGCACCACAGAGGAGAAGTTACTTTTTTCTTGGATACTTTTGGCGCCACTCCCCGCCGCAATGACCGGGGATCCGTTTCATACCTACCGATCTTTACTCCTATACTTCCCATTAACCCTTTTTGCTGGTTTTGGCTTGTCTGAGGTAAGCCAAACGATTGAAAGAAAGTACAGACGCTGGTTTACGATGGGGACAGTAGCTGTCTCTGTAGGTAGTACTTTGTTGTTCCTGTTTAATTATTTAGTTCTAACTCAAGCAATTCATGCCCGAGCTTGGGATTATGGATATCGGCAAATAGTCAAATTTCTTGAAACACTGCCCATTGGCACCCGAATTGTAGTCGACGATCCTTGGACCGAAGCGTATATCCATTTCTTGTTTTTTGGAAGAGTTAGCCCAGAAGTATACCACGCGGAGGTGGCAAAGCTTGGGCCTGCGCAAGACTACTATTATAGCAAGGCTGAAGAGATAAGACCGAACAAGTTTGGAAGTTACGAGTTCCGCCCAGTCGATTGGCCGGCCGAGCGAGGTGATTCGGGAACAGTTTTTGTAATGACTGGAGAGAGATTGCCCGAGAGCGAATTTACAACCGATCCAAAGATAGAATTACTCAAAGAAGTTTTCTATCCCGATGGGGCTCCTGCTTATAGAATAGTAAAAATACTTTAATAAAAGATCTCGTTGACCAAAGTTTTTTTCTTTGCTAGACTAAAGTCCCAGAGCTTGCTCTGGGTTTTTCATGCAACAAATTTTGGGCAAACTTATCTTGGAGGATGGAACTGTCTTTGAAGGAGATGGTTTTGGGGCTCCCATTGGGAAAGCAGGAGAGGTAGTTTTTTCGACGGGTATGGTCGGATATCCGGAAAGTATTACAGATCCCTCCTATAAAGGACAAATTCTTGTTCTTACCTACCCGCTTATTGGCAATTATGGAGTGCCGAATAAAGCATTTTGGGAATCAGACAGAGTTATGGTGTCAGGATTAGTTGTCGGGAGTTACATTGATACTCCCTCCCACTTTCAGAGCCGTCGCACTTTAGCAGAATGGTTAAGGGCCGAAAAAGTCCCGCTTCTTGAGGTTAGAGACACCCGCTTCCTAACACAGAAGATTAGAAATAAAGGAACTTTGCTTGGGAAAATAGTTTTCGACAAGGATATTCCATTTTACGATCCCAATAAAGAGAACCTTGTCGCGCAAGTGTCCATAAAGAAGGTAATGTTACAAAACTCCCACTCCGCGCCTAGTGCGAAAACGATTCTTCTCATCGACTGTGGCGTAAAGAGGAATATCCAAAAGAAACTCCTTGAGAAGGGGGTAAACGTGATTACAGTTCCGTGGAATTTTAACCCGTTCACAAAAGGTCTTAAAGGCTCTTATTCCTTCGATGGCATAGTAGTATCAAATGGACCGGGGGACCCAAAGTATGTTGAGGAGACAATTGAAACAATTAAAAAAGCACTTAATTTGAAAATCCCATTACTGGGTATATGTCTTGGCCATCAGTTGTTGAGTCTTGCTGCCGGGGGTAACACGGAAAAACTTAAATATGGTCACAGGGGTCAAAACCAGCCGTGTATTATGGAAGGTTCCTCCCGCTGTTTTATTACAACACAAAATCATGGATTCACCGTAAGCAAAATTCCTCAGGGCTTTAAACCTTGGTTTACTAATGCGAATGATAATTCGAACGAAGGAATGATCCATAGGAGGTACCCATTTATGTCTGTTCAGTTTCACCCAGAGGCAGCACCAGGCCCAATGGATACAGAGTGGATCTTTGATTATTTTCTAGAGAAGATTAAATGAGAAAAGTACAGAAAGTATTAGTTCTAGGCTCAGGAGCCCTCAAGATTGGAGAAGCAGGTGAATTTGACTATTCCGGCTCCCAGGCAATAAAAGCCCTTAAAGAAGAGGGCATTAAGACAGTACTTATAAATCCGAATATCGCGACAATTCAAACCTCTAAATTTCTAGCAGACACAGTGTACTTTCTCCCCATAAATGATTTTTTTGTAGAAAAAGTAATAAAAAAAGAAAGACCAGATGGCGTTTTGCTTTCATTTGGCGGGCAAACCGCATTGAATTGTGGAATCGATCTTTATAAAAGAGGTGTATTCCGCAAGAATAAGGTTGAAGTTCTCGGTACTCCAGTATCTGCAATTCTTTTAACCGAGGACAGGGAGGCATTCGCAAACCACTTGAGAAAAATAGGTGCCCCAGTGCCTGTTAGCAAAGTTGCAAAAAGCGTTGATGAAGCTCCTGGAGTTGCCCATAATGTCGGATACCCCGTGATCGTGCGCGCAGGGTTTGCTCTAGGAGGACAAGGCTCAGGGGTCGCAAAAAACAGCGAAGAGTTTCTTAAGATTGTTCCACCCGCTTTCTCGTTTGTCCCCCAAGTTCTAGTTGAAAAATACCTTCACCACTATAAAGAAGTGGAATATGAGGTTGTTAGAGACAAGTACGATAACTGCATTACGGTATGTAATATGGAAAATATGGATCCTATGGGGATTCACACAGGCGAATCAATTGTTATAGCCCCAAGCCAGACGCTTACCAATTATGAGTATCATACTCTTCGCGCAGCCGCGATTAAAATTGTGAGAAGTCTTAACATAATTGGTGAATGCAATATACAATTTGCCCTTAACCCTAAACCCGGAAACAGGCTGGCGATTGAATATTATGTTATCGAGGTTAACGCAAGACTCTCAAGGAGTTCTGCCCTAGCATCGAAAGCAACAGGGTACCCTTTGGCGTATGTGGCGGCAAAACTTGCTCTAGGGAAAAATTTGATACAGCTACAAAATAAAGTTACAAAGGTAACTCAATCTTGCTTTGAGCCTGCGCTTGATTATGTCACTGTAAAAATTCCTCGCTGGGATATTGAGAAATTTAAAAAGGCTGAAGGTACGATAGGGAGTAGCATGAAATCAGTGGGAGAAGTAATGGGTATTGGCAGGACGTTTGAGGAAGCATACCAAAAAGCAATTCGCATGCTAGATTTGGATTTTGAAGGAGCGGTTAATGAGAAGATCTTCGAGGGCGGCAATGGTACTTTAACAAAATTAACCACTCTCTTAAGTCGCCCAACCCCTATGCGTATTTTTGCCATATCTCAAGCTCTTTATAAAAACGTGCCGGTTAAAAAGATCTACAAACTAACAGGTATTGACCCATGGTTTCTCTATAGAATCAAAAATATTGTTGACGAAGAGAAGGATCTACGTGGGAAAACTAATCTTGGCAAACAGCAACTTTTAAGACTTAAACGCTTGGGTTTTTCTGACAAGCGGATTGGATTGCTCATCGGGAAGATGGGACTTGAAATAAGGAGTATCCGCAAGAAGCTTGGCGTGACACCTTATATATTTCAAATTGACACTCTAGCAGGCGAGTTTCCGGCAAGAACAAATTATCTTTATCTTACATACAATGGCAATCATCATGATATACCCCAAGCTGGTAAAAAAGGAGTAATTGTACTGGGCTCAGGGCCTTATAGGATAGGGTCCTCTGTGGAGTTCGATTGGACTTGCGTAAATACGGTTTTAGCGCTTAAAAATCACAATAAAAAATCCGTTGTTATAAATTGCAATCCCGAGACAGTCTCAACCGATTATGATATTTCAGATAGGCTATATTTTGAAGAGTTAACATTTGAGCGGATCGCTGATATCTATGAGTTTGAGAATCCCCATGGCGTTATCGTTTCTGTCGGAGGGCAAACTCCCAACAATAGAGCGAGAGCTCTTAAGGCATATGGTTTCAATATTTTAGGTACCGACCCAGATAATATTGAGAAGGCAGAAAATAGAAACAAATTTTCAGCACTTCTTGATAACCTATCTATAAATCAGCCTCCATGGGATAACTTTTCGGATATTTCGGCCGCCATACGTTTTTCCCAGCAAGTCGGATTTCCTGTTCTTGCCCGTCCTTCTTATGTGCTCTCGGGAAGCAATATGGGGGTATGCTACAGCAGTGGTGAACTTAGAGAGTATTCGAAAAAGGTTGCAGGTATCTCGAAAGAGTATCCAATAACGATATCGAAATTTATAGACGATGCGAAAGAAGTAGAGATAGACTGTGTTGGAAAGCGCGGGATAGTAAAGGCTATTGTCATTTCAGAACACATAGAAAATGCTGGGGTGCATTCAGGAGATGCCTCAATTGTCCTACCCCCGCAAAAATTATACACAGAGACCCTTCGGAAGCTTGAGATAATTGCAAGAGATGTCGCCAAGGCACTTTTAATAACTGGGCCCTTTAATATACAGTGTCTGGCTAAGGATAACGAGGTATCGGTCATCGAAATTAACCTGCGTTCCTCAAGGACTTTCCCGTTTATTTCGAAAGTGACAGGCGTTGATTTGGTGAGAATGGTAGTTGATGCATACTTTCACAAAGATGTAAAAAAAGCACCGATCGACTTCTCAGAATATGATTATGTAGCTGCAAAGGTCGCACAGTTTTCCTTTGCAAGACTGACTGGAGCGGACCCAGTCCTTGGTGTTGAGATGGCATCAACAGGCGAGGTGGCTTGTTTTGGTGAAGATATCGAGGAAGCATTTCTCAAAGCAGAATTAAGCGTTGGTGGCATAATCCCACAAAAAGGGATTTTTTTAAGCCTTGGTGGAGAAGAAAATAAAATAAAATTTCTTGAGCATGCAAGACTACTTTTTGGACTTGGTCTTCCTATTTTTGCAACTTCAAAGACAGCAAAATACTTATTGAAAAACGGTATACAAGCAAAAAAACTTTATAAGATTCATGAACGGCAATCGCCCAATATTCGTGAGTATTTTCAAAAAGGAAAAGTCGATTTGGCAATCAATGTTGTGGACTCAAACATTAAGAAAGAGATTGACGATGATTATGCGATACGGCGTCTCGCCGTTGATTATAACATCCCACTTTTTGCCAACCTTCCGAAAGCAAGGCTTTTCGTAAAAGCGATTTCAGAAAAAAAACTTAACTCCTTACCGATAAAATCTTGGGGAGAGTATCTAAGGAAGAATATCTAGTCCAAGAAATGGTGTTTACCGAAGAGAATATACAAGAGGAGTTCCCTAAGAACACTAAGTCCGTAAACTAGCGATCGCCGGAAATTTATTGATGAAGCTTGTGGAAAATAACGCACTGGAACAGCGATTTCTCCAATTCTTGCCCCCGAAGCAACAGCGCCAAGGAGTATTTGCTGGTCGAAGACAAAATCGTCCGAGTATTTATGAAATGGGACGCGGGCTAAGACTTCTCTTTTGTATGCCCTAAATCCTGTGTGGTATTCGGACAAATTTTGCCCAAGCACCAAGTTTTCTACGAAAGTTAGAAGCCGGTTGCTGATATATTTATAAAATGGCATTCCGCCTGCGAGTGCCTCTCTCCGTGTTCGAATACGAGAACCCAGCATGACATCAGATCTTCCTTTAAGGATTGGGTTTATTAATTCACCTGTCAGCGTGCTATCGTACTGGTAGTCTGGATGGATCATAACGACAATATCTGCCCCTTGGGATAAGGCAAGGGTATAACAAGTTTTTTGATTTCCACCATAACCTCTGTTTTGGGGATGCACAACAACTTCAAGACCAAGTTTCTTTGCTACCCCTACCGTCTCGTCTCTTGAGCCATCATCAACAACCAGGACTTTGTCAACAACCCCTTTCGGAATATCCAAGTAAGTTTTCTTTAAGGTCCTTGCCGCGTTATACGCAGGCATAACGACAACAACTTTTAATTTACGTTTTTTTGGCATATGTTTTTCCTAGGGCGATTAAAATCAGAATCGAGACTAGAGTTGTCAGCTTCCCGAGTTTTATGATAGACGTATCCTCAAACTTTACTAATATGTTATGCCAACCGCCTGGAATTGCAAATTTAGTTCGCCCTCTTTCATCTTCTGTAAACTCAGTCTTTTTGCTATCTAAGTAAAGGGCTAAGCCCGGGAACCAGAATTGTCTAATTGAAATTTCCATATCCTGTGGGGCAAGGACCGAGAAGGAGAGCTTGTTGGCATCCTGATAAAAATTAGATGTGGGAAGTGGGAGATGAGAAGAAGGAGACGGAAAGGCAACGAGAATATTTTCTTCGGAAAAAAATTTAATGTCGGCATCTTTCGGAAGATATTCATGAAAGGAGGTTGTCGTGGTTTCAGATGAGACAACCAAAGAGACAGGAATATCAATATACATGTTGACTCTTAAGTGGTTACGGTTTGTGTAAAGGGCTACGAAGATGAGTAGTAAAAAAAGGGGAAGTCGAAATCTTTGTTCGACTATTATAAAGATAATTCCGGAAAATAGAGAACCCAAAAAAGTCGCTGGTAACAAAAACATTGTTGGAAAATCAAGAGTTATAAATCTATTCGCCAGACTCCAGATCGGGCGCGAAGCATCAAGCATCATGAATATACTTAAAACGAATCCTGCTAGGAGAAAAATGCCCAACGATCCCAGACGTGGTGCCAATTTCTTTTTGAGAATGAGAGATAGTAAGACGATCGCCGACAACCATTGTGCTATACCGACTTGATAAGAGGTAGCACCCTCTTTTGCACTTTCTTTAAAAAGTCCATATCCCCATTTTGAGTAGATAAGCTGGTTAAGGTTTACAAAATTGTGTTGGTAGTTTTGCGCAAACCCACCCGTTGAAACTTGCGTTTCGCGACTGTAATAAACTGTTGGGAAAAGGTAAAAAGCAGAGATACCTAAGCCCAGGATTACGCCAATTGTGATAGTTTTAAAAAACTGTCTAGGATCTTTCGATCTTTGGGTCGCTACCCAAACGGAAAATAAAATTGCGACCGGGACAACAGCAAAAGCTGTCATTAAATGCGAGAGTATAATGCCACCAGTCCCGATGGCAGTAAGGATAATACCTAACACCCTTTTGTTGTCAGATGCTGATATGTACATTCCCCAAACAAGAATGGGAAGAAATACAAAAACAAAACTGGTTCCCATCGCTGCGCCAACAAGTATCGTTAAAAATCTGTAAGGCGCCCAAAGATAAAGGATTCCAGCTAACAACCCTGCCATTCTCGACTTAAAAATGCTGAACGCAAGAGAGTACATAAATATCCCCGACAGGAGATAGGACAAGACAAAAAGAGTCTTGATGGTAGTCGGAATGCCCAAGCCCACGAACAAAAGTGGTAAACCGAGAATCCAGGGGAGATGGTAGGAGAAAAAGAATAGAGGATACCCGAACCCGTTTGATAGATTACTAATCCAGTACGGAGGAAACTGTCCGCCAAAGGCTGCACTTTGGTAATGGTACAACCTTGCAACCTGGTGCCATATATCATGAGCAGTAAAAAGATCGGGGTGAAAAAGCGCCTTCATGCCGATTACAGAGAAGGTAAGGATGAGAACCAAGGGAATAGTATGTCTTTTCATTAACCCTTATTACAACGAAAGCAGCAATGTGCTTTTTCATTCGCTATTATTGTACTATGAACTGGCTTTCAAACCCGTTGAATTCCTTTCCTCTTCGAAATTGGGATGAGGCTTGGTATGCAGAAATAACTCGCAACATGGCAAGTGGAGACTATAGTCTTCTGGTTCCTTTTTGGAATGGACAATATTACTTTGATAAACCCCCGCTTTATTTTTGGCTTTCCTT
>CAZLZK010000020.1:8000-13215 GCA_964564005.1 uncultured Gammaproteobacteria bacterium | reverse complement strand
CAAATTTTATACAACCCCGAAGCGACTCGAACCTTTTGGTATACTGTACGCATGAACTCTGTATTCAACCAATTTTTGAATAAAGGTTTCAAATACAATTTTCAAAATGGCCCAGATGTTATCACTTCTGAAGAACAGGCACTTGAACAAGGGGTTAATTGCATAGGGTTAATGCATTTATTGTTGAAGGCTTTATTTGATGTTAAATTGCCTCGAAACCTTCGTGTATTGGAAATCTATAATGAAAATCCATATTTCAAAACGATAGCTAGTATCGATAATTTGGAGATGGGAGATATTCTTTTTTTGGGAAAGAGAGAATTGTCCGATTACATTAGTCAGTACATACCTCAATATGATGAAAACAAACAACTAACAAACGAAAATGAAGGAAGCACTATCATTGGAGATAAACATGCTGGATATCATACTGTCATGTATGTCGGTGAAAAAGATAGTGAGGGCTTTCCACTTGTCATAGACATTGAAAAGATAACTGATGCTGTAAAAGTTCACTCATTAGAAAGACTCATGGAAAACCCACGATATGAAGTTCTATACAAAATTAAAAGACCGACTGTTTAAGTAATAAGTCTGAACATATTCGCTCAAGCCCCGCAAAATAGCTTCAAGCCACGCCGGAAGCCTCAAGGAGAGCCACAATAAATTTTACTTTTAGAAGAGAAACGTAGATGCCCCACCGTTCGGGGTTTTCAAACCGGGTTAGATTTCCCTCGCTAATCTAGCAAGGTGGGTGGACTGCCACATTCAGTACGAACACATGAATGTGGACTTTGCCCTCCCATAAAAATTCTCGGTAGAGGGAAAATACTCCGGTTGTTAAGCCCTTTCGGTAGGGCAATTTAAATTTAGCACCATGGGGATGTTTAGTCAAGAGTTAGATAAGGTTTGGTACGGACAAAAGGAGGCCTAAGATAAGATTTATTGTCGGACTTAAAAACTGGGCGACAAGAGGTACGCCCCCAAAAAGCGGGAAAACCAAGAGGAGGAGTATAACGATACCGTAGCGCCTGAGGAACATATCCCAACTATGGGCACTTTCTTGCGGTAGAAGACCAACAAGAATTTTTCCTCCATCTAGGGGGTGGATTGGGATGAGATTAAAAACTGCCAGGACAACGTTGAGATATATGAATGGCAAAAGGACTGCCAGTACAAGCTCGGGTGTAAATTGGGTAGCGACCGCGGTACGGACAACTGCCGAGAGAGCTATTGCCAAGATAAGGTTTGATGCGGGTCCCGCAAAGGAGATAATGGCAGCATCCCGCCTCGGGTTCTGAAGATTGTAAGGATCAAACTCGACCGGCTTTCCCCAGCCGAAGCGAACTAGAATAAGCATTAAGGTTCCTAAGGGGTCAAGGTGAGCAAGAGGATTAAGGGTCAGGCGTCCTTGCACCCTCGGGGTGGGGTCGCCAAGGCGGTCGGCAAGGAGTGCGTGGGAAAATTCGTGGATTGTAATGGCAACAAGAAGGGCCGCGACCCAGAGAGCGAACTCTGCCGGATTTGAAAAAAGACTATTTAACATTGGGGTGGAATCTGGTATAGTATACAGGCTCCCATTCATTCCGACAACCGTCGGGATTCAGGGTAAACCAGAAAGAACGATAAAAGATGGCAAGAATTTGTGACAGATGCGGAAAAGGAACTTTGCGAGGACGTCAAGTTTCTTTTTCCGGGAAAAGAAGTCCCAGGATATTTCGCCCCAATCTTCACTTTGCGTGGGTTGTTGACCTGCCTGCCGGCAGGCAGGGGGGTGGCCGGCGCGTTCGACGTCGGTTTTGTACAAAGTGTTTGAGGATAGTGCGGAAGGCTAAGCAAACTGATAACCCGGGTGCCCCGCAACAAATTGTTGCCAGCTAACCGGATTTTTGCCTTCAAGCTGGACTTGGTCGAGAACAAGCTTCTCGCCCTCGACATGGGCCTTCAGGAGCTTTAATCTTGCTAACTTGCTAACTTGATAGCTTGTTAACTTAATATTCGTCCATCCTCCTGGCCAAGGGTCTAATGCGCGAATGAAGCGCTCGAGGAACGAGGAATCAGGAACGAGTGACGAGTCTTTAATGAAGGGGATAGGAAACGACTCCTCGATAATTTCACCATTTAACACTTTTTGTAGATATTTTCCGGGAATAGAGCCGTGTTCTTTTTTAATAGTTTTTGTGTAGGTTGCCTGTTCGTGGTTCTGTTCGCGAGGTGTTACACGTCCCTCAAGATAATCGGGCAAGATTGTTGCCAAAACTTCTGCGCTCTTTTTAAATACACGATCTCGTAAGCTTCCTGTTGTGTCGTCTGGTTTTATCTCCTCGGTAAACTGAGCAAGAATTGGGCCGTGATCCATTTCCTCGTCGAGCTTAATTATTGTTACCCCGGTCTCTCTCTCCCCAGCGGCAATGGCTGCGGTAACAGGGGAAGGCCCGCGGTATTTAGGAAGAAGTGAAGGATGGACATTTATTATGCCGCGAGGAAATATTTCCAATACATCACGGGGTATTATTCGCCCGTACGACGCAAGAACTCCAACCTCATTCTTTACACTGATATGTAAAGGTGTAAAGCTGGTGAGTACTGGAATGTGGTGCTCTTTTGCCCATAAAGAAACGGCGGAAGGCGTCATCTTTTGCTGACGGCCCACGGGTTTAGGGGGCTGGGTAACAACCGCGAGAACTCTGTATGTCTGGTGTAATACCTCGAGTATAGGTAAAACATAGTCTGGTGTACCGAAGAAAACTATTTCGAGTCTCCGAGAAACAAACTTGTTTATCTTAGTCATTTAAGGTAAGTTCACCTCTTGCCATTCGTTGTCGCGAAGTTGGTAAAGCGGACGTTTTTGGCGCAGTAGCCGGTCAACAAAAATTACTCCATTTAGGTGATCAACCTCGTGCTGAATAATTTGGGCTGGAAAGCCGCGAAACTTTTTAACTTTTTTTGTTCCGTCCTGCCCAAGATATCGAAGCTCGATTGAGAGCGAACGCTCAACAGGACCATAATAGTGGGGGAGAGAGAGACAGCCTTCCATAATATACTCTCCCTCTTTTTGCTCTTTTGGAGGTTCATTTGTTTCTCGAGATTTTGTAACAATCTCAGGGTTTATAACCGACAACAGCTTTCCCTTGTAGCGCATCACAAAAATCTTTCGGAATTCTCCAAGTTGAGGAGCTGCAAGCCCAACACCCTCAGGGTCTTTTTGGGACTCAAGAGTTTCAACTAAATCAGCGATCAACTTCTGAGTTTTTTTATCAATCTTGTCAACAGGCTTTGATTTTTGCCGAAGCCTGGGGTCTTGGGCGTTTAAGATTTTACGAATCATTTTTTCCTAAAAATACTCCCGCGTCATGAGAGTATTCTACAGTTTTTTTGCGACCGTTTGAAGTGCATTCCTTGCATCTTCATAATTCGGTTTTAATTCCAATGCCTTTTGGAAAACTAGCGATGCCTCTCGCGTTCTTCCTAGACGATCATAAAGAACCCCTAAATTATAGAGAACTTTTGGTTCGGTCGGTGCTATCTCAACTGCCTTCTCAATGGTAAGTGCCGCGTCTGCTAAATATTTTGGGTCAACGGAGACTAGGTCAACAAAGAGGGCCGAGCGGGCCTTTAAGAAATTGAGATTCATAGGAGATACAGAGACTGCACGATCTTGGGCCTCAATTGCTTTTTGCGCAAAATCAACGGCTTGAGTTTCCTCGCGAGCTTCTGCGAAACTTACCGCTAAATGCCCCAAACTCTTTGCCAGTTCATTATAATAAACTGGCTCATCTGGACGAAGAGTTACTGCTTTTTCTGCGTTTTGCGCCGCGGCCCAACTTTCTCCTTGAGCTTCTAGTTCCGTGGCTTCTCTGTAGAAGACGT
The DNA here is from genome assembly GCA_964564005.1 of uncultured Gammaproteobacteria bacterium. GTDB lineage: Bacteria > Patescibacteriota > Microgenomatia > UBA8517 > UBA10165 > CAZLZK01. The sequence goes on along the minus strand of CAZLZK010000020.1, from coordinate 9,345 downwards.
CGGCTTGCCAAATTTGCGCTAAGCGCAGTAAAAGGTAAAACGTAAAAAGTAAAACGGCCAAAACCAGGGTGACTCGTAGACTTGTAAACTCGTTGATACGGAAACCCAAATGACGAGTCGCGAGTAAACGAGTTAACGAGTTTTTCGCCTTGTCTTGCGTCCCAGCCACTGCCATCGCGGGGAACAAAAAGAAAAGTGTTGCGGTTGTGACAACCGAAAAGCCGAAGAAATTAGTCACAAGCATAGACACATATCCCGCAAGGATACTTGTGACTAAAAGCGAATTAGCACGGATTTCCGCGAATGGACGCGAATGAGCGATTATTAGCTTATGAACGCACCACAAGAGAAAGGTGGCTATTATAGAAAGATATGAGGTTAAGCCAAGAATACCGGTGGTCGCCAGGAAGTTCAGATACTCATTATGCGCTTTGTTATAGAGGAAATCCCATTCAGAGGTTAGATTATGTTCAACCGGCCGGAATTGATAATAAGAGTAAGCAAAGGTTTCAACCCCCGAGCCAAAAATTGGGTAGGCCGTAAAAATATTTAAAGCTCCCTTCCAGACGATTTTTCGTATATCTGCTGATTCTGTCCCGCCCTGCTCGAGGACTGTTCCACCATCTACCCTTTGTTCTATGTTCTGTGTTCTTTGTTCTAATAAAGTGGGCGTCCAGGGGGAACCGAAGATGGCAATAAGTAATAAGCAATAAGTAATAAGTAAGAAGAACGGGCGGAGGACCTGTTTATTAGAATGAAGAAAAGAAATTGCCCAAAACACCGCCGATGCTACCGCAAATCCCAAAAGTCCGGAGCGTGATTTCGTGAAAAGAAGAGCAGCAAAGAAAAACACCGCTATCAGCGAATAGAGGAATTTCTTATTCGCTTTTGATTCGCCTGAATTCGCGTTAATTAGTTTTTGCCATGCGAGTGGCATGATTGCCACGAGCCAAGCAGCCATCCAGTTCGGCTGTCCCAAGGTTGCGAAAACTCGAGTTTTTGCATCCTGTATCCAGCAACTCGTGTCAAAATTGCCGCGCAAAATAAGACAACTTGGGCTTCTCCCAAAATGCTCGAGGATTCCCCAGACGGCAACAATCGAGGCAGAAGATAGAAGATAGAAAATAGAAGATAGAGTTTTCTTGTAGTCCATGTTCGAAACATAAGCCCAGTATAAAAGGAGATAACTTACTCCCGATAAAAGCCCGCCGTGGGAGCGGGAATAATAGCCCCAAATTGAGGTATGAGGATCTAGAGAATAGAAGGTGGACAAAAGCTGCGAAGCTAGAAATAGGAGAAGTGGGATGTCAAGCAGTGTGCGACGGAAAATGAACTTTCCGGCGAT
>CAZLZK010000020.1:6881-7963 GCA_964564005.1 uncultured Gammaproteobacteria bacterium | reverse complement strand
GTGGCCCAAGCGGAGACGATAATTAGAGTTAACGCATAAGTTAAAAGCATCTTTGGGAATTCAAAAAGCTCGGAGTTTAGAGGAGTGAAGATTAAGGGAACGAGAAAAAAAAGGAGGTAAAAAGAACGGGCGAGTATAGTGTCTGCCAAAGAATGAAGTTTTTGAAGACTCATCCTAAAGCTTAGGATAGCATAATGGGCGTGGTATACTACGAACGATTCCTGTTATCTTGTTAACTCGTTACCTTGTTCTCTGCCTCAGGGTCTCTTCAACAAGATAGCAAGACAGCAAGGTATCATGTTAGATTATCTATTTGGTTTACTCTCACACGATATCGGTATAGACCTTGGCACGGCCAATACGTTGGTTCATGTCCGAGGGAAAGGGATAGTAATTCGGGAGCCTTCAGTTGTTGCGCGGCATAAAAAAACTAAGGAGATTTTGGCGGTTGGCGCAACAGCTAAAAGGATGGAAGGCCGGACCCCAACGACAATTGAGGCAATCCGCCCACTTAAAGACGGGGTGATTGCTGATTTTGACGCAACCGCAGCAATGCTCTCCTATTTTATTAAGGAAGTTCACGAAAGGCCCTCTGGAGCAAAGCTTCGGGGTTTACCAAAAATTCCCAAACCCCGCGTTGTTGTCGGAATTCCCTCGGGGGTTACCGAGGTTGAGCGTCGGGCCGTTCAAGACGCGGCTTTAGCCTCGGGGGCAAGAAAGGCTTATTTAATCGAGGAGCCGATGGCTGCTGCAATTGGAGCAGGTCTTCCTGTTGAGGAACCAGGAGGAATTTTTGTTGTTGACATAGGAGGGGGAACCTCCGAAATTGCCGTAATCTCTTTGGGCGGGATAGTTTTAAACCGAGGATTGCGGATTGCGGGGGATGAGATGGATGAGGCCGTAATGTCCTATCTTAGGATGCGATATTCACTCCTTGTAGGGAGCCGCTCTTCGGAGGAGTTAAAAATCGGCATTGGAAGTGTGACGACGCTAAAAGGAGAGCGAAGTAGCGTTGTTCGCGGACGTGATCTTGAAACAGGACTTCCTAAATCAATTAAAGTTTCCTCAGTTGAGATAAGAGA
>CAZLZK010000020.1:0-6871 GCA_964564005.1 uncultured Gammaproteobacteria bacterium | reverse complement strand
GCCCACGGTTCAGCAAATTATCGCGCGGATTGGAGAGACTCTGGAAGAAGCTCCTCCAGAACTCGTTTCAGACATTATGGAAAAAGGAGTTCTTCTCGCCGGGGGCGGGGCGCTTATCCCGGGGATTGATCAATTGATCGCCGAAGTAATTAAGATTCCGGTTTGGATTGCTGAGGATCCCTTAACTGTTGTTGTTCGCGGAACCGGAAAGGTTTTGGAAGACCCAAAGCTTCTCGAGAGGGTTCGGGTCACAGGTGGTCTTCGCTAGTCGTGGTAGAATGGCGTGATGGCGAGCTTGCAAAAAAGAATTTCATATTTGTTTGTTTTCTATCTTTTATTTTCGACGATCCTCCTCTTTCTTGATTCCCGAGGCAGTCTTTCGTTTCTTCATCAGGGAGCACAGGCCTTAATAACTCCGCTTAAAGTTTCATTGACTGGTGTAAAGAAAACCTTTTTATCTCCTTTTGTTGCAATCTCGAACTGGGAGAAAAAAGGAGCGGAGATTGAAAAACTGCGACAAGAAAAAGCAGATGTGCTTTCCCAGCTTTCGGCGCTCGAGGCTCTAAGAGAGGAGAACGGAAGGATGAGATACCTTTTAGGGACTGCTCTTCCTCCTTCTTGGCAATTTGCGCCACTTCGGGTTGTTGGGAAGGTTGGTGACACACTTCTTGCCACTGGCGATTCGAAACCGGAGGCTCGTGAACCCGTTATCATCTCCGCTGAGGTTACACCGGAAAAACGCAGTGGGGTTTTTGTTGGCAAAATAGATTCGGTTGTTGGCAGAGAGATTAAAATTATTTTACCAACAGCGGCTGTTTCTAAAATTCCCGTAATTGTTCGGGCCAAAGATGGTGAGAGACGCGCCTCGGGGATTTTGGTTGGCCGCGGAGGAAACATGCGCCTTGAGCAGGTCCTTTCAAGCGAGACACTTTTTGAGGAAGACTTGGTTTTAACTTCTGGCGAGGGAGCGCCACCAGAACTTTTAATTGGTTATGTTAGCAAAGTTTTGCCTTCTGAAGCTTCGGCCTGGAAGAGCGCTGAAGTAGAAATGGTGGTAAACGTTGAGAATTTAGATTTTGTTTTCGTCGTGACGAAATATTAAGCGAAGCTTGACTATGTATAAGCGTAGCTTAATTATATAGAAAATGAGATTGAGGACTCTTTTATTGCTGTCGTTGTTATTTTCCCTTTTGCAGGGTCCTTTCTTGCCGCCTGTTTTTTTTGAAGGATTACTTTTGGTGTTGATTCTTTCTTCCGGGAATGCGGGGATTGCGGGCAACGCAAACAAAGTTATGATGCAGTTATTTTTTAGCGGCCTTATCTTTGATCTTGTACAAAGTACGGAGTTGGGCACAACGTCCGCTATTTTTATCGCGGTCGGTCTTTTGGTGAGCCTTTTTCGCGAGGCGATTCCATTTCAGCGGCCCACTTTTGCTGCAATACTTAGTTTTGCGGTTTTGCTTGTGCGCGGAAAAATTCTTTTTACCAATTTCTTCTTAACCGAGGCCTTAGTTTCGGGAGTTATTGTATTTTTGTTTCTTAACTATATTTCCCGACCTGCAAGAGATAATAGACTTGAGATCCGTTAAATGCTTAAAAATCGTTTTGGTAGAGCATCAATTCTTCGCGAAACATTTGCTCCGACTGTGATCTACGGTAGCTCTTCGCCCCGCGGGAGCGGGGTTACATTGGGAAAGTCTCCTCGCTGGGTTTTGTTTTTGGCCCTTCTTATTATTGCCTTTATTTTAGGGATCGGGAGGCTTGTTGATCTTCAAATTTTTCGGGGATCTTATTTCAGAAGTCTTGCAGAAGGGAATCGGATTCGGAGGATTCCCATTAAAGCCCCGAGAGGAGAAATTTTAGATAGAAGTGGCGCGGCTTTGGCTCGGAATATCCCTGTTTACAAACTCGCAACCTTTGGCGAGGGCGGGGTGGTTATTGAGACCCAAGAGATCCCTCGCGAGGAGGCTTTAAGAATTGAGTCGTCGGATCCTGGAGAAGCTCTAAGGATTATTGTTGACATAGGCCGCGAGTACCCCCTAGGGGAGGCGGCAGCGCACGTTGTTGGGTATGTGAATGAAGCAACCCGCGAGGAAGTCGCGGGAATTTCCAATTTCCACTCTCCGTTAGGAGACTTTCGCTGTCCAATTTCCACTTTCCGCTCTCCAAAAGGAGACTTACTCAAGGAGACTCCCGCTTACCAACTTGGCGATTTAGTAGGGCGCATGGGGGTGGAGGCAAAATATGAATGTATCTTGCGCGGAACGAATGGCGAGGAGCTGATCGAGGTTGATACACTGGGACGCTTGGTTAGAAAGCTTGGCCGTCGTGAACCCATTCCAGGGAAAAGTGTTACGCTTTCAATTGACGGCGGATTACAGAAAGTGGCTTACGAAGCGCTCGCTTCGGCTCCAAACGAGAAGGGGACACGGCCTGCTTGGGAAGACGGGATAACGGTTCGTGGTGCAGTTGTTGCCCAAGACCCGAGGAATGGCGAGATTCTTGCTCTTGTTTCTGCTCCCTCATTTGATCCGAGTCTACTGGGGGAAAGATATCAAGAGTGGTCGGCTGACCCTAGCATGCCATTTTTTAATAGAGCCATTGGCGGCTCCTATCACCCCGGTTCGACATTTAAGGTTATTGTTGCAACAGTTGGGCTTGAGGAGGGGAAGATAGACCGTGACTTTGAATTTGACGATCCGGGGATTTTGAGGGTTGGGGCATTTTCCTACGCCAACTGGTATTTTACGCAATACGGCAGGCGCGAGGGTCTAATAAATATAGTGCGGGCGATAACGCGCTCAACAGACACCTTCTTTTATAAAGTGGGAGAGTTAGTTGGGCCAGAGAAGCTTTCTGAGTGGGCGGGAAAGTTTGGTTTGGGCAAAAAAACTGGGATTGATCTTTTAGGAGAAGTTCTGGGTTTAGTGCCTTCACCGGAGTGGAAAGAGAGAGTAAAAGGCGAGCGCTGGTTTTTGGGGAACACTTATCATATGAGTATTGGACAGGGAGATATTGCTGCGACCCCGCTACAGATTAACCAGATGACAACTGTTATAGCGTCTGGTGGCAAATTGTGTGCACCGCATCTTATTAAAGAGGCGACGCAAATATCAAATATTAAGAATGAAATATCAAAATGTGAGGATCTTAGACTTCGACTAGACACTGTTCAACTGATCACCGAGGGCATGACTGGGGCATGCAGCACAGGAGGGACGGCTTTTCCGCTTTTTAATTTTCAACCGCAGGTCGCTTGCAAAACTGGAACTGCGGAGTTTGGTGATACTGAGGACAGAACACACGCTTGGCTAACTGCGTTTGGCCCCTCCGACACGCCTCAAATTGTTGCAACTGCTTTAGTTGAAGCCGGAGGTGAAGGCTCAAGAGTCGCAGCGCCCGTTGTCAGAGAGGTTTTGGACTACTGGTTCCACAAGCGCTAATTTCTTTTATTTAATGTGGCGGCGAATTGTCTGACCCAGTCTTCTGCTTCTTGCCGAGTTAGGTGAATTGAGACAATATGAGAAGAAGTTTCTCTTGCTGTTGTCCACTTTTTGCAGGTGATCATAGCCCTTATCTCGTTTTCTGTAAGACTGCCACGTTGTACTATTAGACTTTTAATTGCGTGAGAACTTTTGGCCCAGTCAGGTTGACCGTTGCCATTATTAAGACATCGTTCCAGGAAAGCATGGAATGCCCTTTTATAAACTTCCCCATGAGGCGGGGGAGGGAGTATCCAAACACAACTTTGGGGAAGGAAATCGGGGCTAAACTGCCCATCTACTCTGTTGAAAAATCCGGGCTCGTTAAAACAAGAAAAGTTTAATGCCGCTACTCCCAAGAGCGCTGCCCCTTTGTCCTCTGAAATAAGCGGGAATTCTACAAATGACGACTCTTTTCCCATATAAGTCCACCGGACATTCCGTGTTATCGCGGCTTTTAGGGATTTTCTAAATCTACGATCACCTGAGGTGTCAACAGCCAAAATGGCTGTTACTGGTTGGCCAAGACTCTCAAATGCCCCAGTGATGTTAGAGGCTGCACGACCTGAAATAACAGTATCAATTAATACAAATTCTCGGTCCTTACCCCGTGGTATACTTTTTAGAGACCCGACTATTGTCTCCGGAACAAGTCCTGGGTATTGTCGCATTTTACTCATTAGGAAAAAATACCATTTCAAGTCAAGAGAAGTTGATCTTTCTGGCAAGGTGATGTCCAAAAAAGCACGAACGCAAGACGTGCGGAGAGTCTCTGCCAGTTTCGTCTCTCTGCCAATCTCTGTTGAGACGTCGGCAGTAAACGGATATAAAATCACATCAACCTCGCTTTCGCCTGGGTGGGCTGTTCCAATGCGGCCGTTTGAAAGATATTCAAAGATGTTGCTTGGGTAATAGCTTGTTTTCTGGGGATCTACGAGTACGTTGTCTGGGTCCAGACTCTCTAGGATACTTTCGGCAATTAGAAAAATTGGTACAGCTCCGCGAGAGGGAATAAGGATTGTCGGTTTTTTGCCGGCAGCTATGATGTTTCGGACCGCTGTATCAAGGGCCACAGTAATCTCCTCGCAACCCTTAACATACAATTCAATATTTTTGTCTGACAACAGCTCTCCTCTGGGGGGTGTTCTTCCTTCCAATTCTTGTCGGGCTGCCATACTAGGATTTAAGTATAGCAGGAAAGCCAACTAAAGGTCAAGAATTATGGGATATAATTCTATGAATTAGAGGGTAGTCTAAGAGCCGACCCTTGTTAATTGACGTGCTTTTATTGTCTCCCTTTGCTTATTAAACCACTTCTCTAGTCTTCCTCCAGGTATAATCCCTAAGCCTTTATCACTTTTATCTTCAGGGTTACCTTGAATTTCATTAAGCTTAGATTCTGCGTATTTATGTTCTCCAACTGCTATGGCAAGTTGCACCAGGAGAGTAAGGAAGAAAATCTGCCTGTAAAGGGGTCGTTCACTTTCTGCTTCTCCTTTAAATAGTACCCATGCCGTGGTTCTTCTTGTCGCAAACTCTCCTTGGGTTACATCTTGGGTAACGCCTTCTACAAATGCGCTTCGCTCAGTCTCAATTCTGCCAAGAATAGCTTCTTCAAATCTTTTTGCATATTTACCGGGGTTTTGAACCATATCCTCTACAATGGATTCTATGAAGGCTTTCCTTCTGGGAAACATTTTTCTCATTTTGCTTATTGTTTCTGTGGGACCTTGGTCCAAGAAGGGGGTGACGGTGAAACCAGGGATTGGAGAGGAGCGCTGGTCTTGCCTAACGCAAGAGTCCATCCACGGTCTTTTTTCAGGCTCGAATTCGAGATTGCGCATTTGGAACTTGAGTTTATAAAAAAAAGCTCTAAAAGTCAAGACTATAGGGCTATAGTAAAGCTTATGAGGCCGTGAGAAGACAACTTAGAGTAAACAGCTGGTGTTATTCTGGCATTGTTGCGGTGGGTTATGCTAATGTCGATATATGACTGAAAAGGAAGCGTGGATTGCGTTTTCGGCATTTCCCAATATTGGGCCGGCGAGATTTGGACTTTTGCGAAAATATTTCGGGTCGGCAAAGAGGGCTTTTAGGGCGCCCGCCAAGAAGTTTTTAGAGATAGGGTTTAGTGATAGGCTAACTCAAGAATTCGAAAATTTTAGAAAAGATTTCGACACCGTTTCGTATTTACTTCGGCTAAGGCGTCTTGGCGTGAAAATGATTTTGCTTGAAGATAAAGATTATCCGGAAATGTTAAAAAAGATAGAGGATGCGCCATATATTTTATATGTCAGAAACGCCCATTCGACTCTCCCTCGACAAGCTCGGGATCGCTCAGGGCAGTCGGAACTGGGCAAGTGGAGTGATATTTCGGTGGCGGTTGTGGGGACCCGGAAACCGACTGCTTACGGACGAGAAGTTACGGAAAGATTGGTAACTGGTTTGGTGGATAATGGTGTAACTGTCGTCAGCGGTTTAGCACTTGGCATTGATGCAATTGCCCATCGGGTAGCGCTTGCCGCTGGTGGAAAAACCATTGGGGTTTTGGGGTGCGGAGTCGATAACATTTATCCTCCAGCTAATCGACAACTTGGGGAAAAAATGCTTGAAAGTGACCAAGGGATAATTGTTTCGGAATATCCTCTGGGGTATCCCGCTTTGCCACAAAACTTTCCGACAAGAAACAGGATTGTTTCCGGATTATCTTTAGGTGTTCTCGTAATAGAGGGCGCCGAGAAGTCCGGGACACTTTTAACTGCGTCGAATGCTGCCTCCCAAGGACGAGAAGTCTTTGCTGTCCCCGGTCCAATAACTTCTCCAGTGTCACGTGCCCCACATTTCTTGTTGAAAAATGGAGCAAAGCTGGTTGAAAAAGTCGAAGATATTTTGGAGGAACTGAAGATTGAGGAACGAGTAAAAAGTGACGAGTCAAAGAGAACTCTTCCGGAGACGAAGGAGGAAAGGAGAATAATGGAGATTTTAAAGAAAGACAGCCTAGATATTGACAGCCTTGTTAGAATATCAGGACTTGATACAGGCAAAGTTCTTGGTACACTGACTGGTATGGAACTTAAGGGAATGGTTAAGAATATTGGAGGAGTATATACAAAATTATGAATTTGATTATAGTAGAAAGCCCAACCAAAGCTCGGACGCTGGGAAGGTTTTTGGGAAAAGACTATCAAGTGGACTCAACGATGGGGCATCTTGTTGATCTTCCGAAAAGCGAGCTTGGGGTTGATGTTGAGCACAACTTCGCGCCTCAATATGTGCCTGTTGCTAAAAGAAAAGACATGATAGCCACGCTTAAAAAGGACGCGAAAAGTGCCGAGAAAGTTTATCTTGCTACAGACCCTGACCGAGAAGGTGAGGCAATAGCGTGGCAC
>CAZLZK010000019.1:0-13961 GCA_964564005.1 uncultured Gammaproteobacteria bacterium | reverse complement strand
CTGGAGTTTGTAAAGTTAGTGGCCCTGGACAAGCAGGTTGGTTTAACGGCCCTGCTAAAAAGGGAGGAGGCTCACCTCTTCAAGTAATTATCCCAAAGGCAAAAAAGCCTACGACTAGTAAAACAACTCCAATAATTACCTTAGGCAGCATAAATTTAATGTAACACTATTTCAGTAAACTTTCAGCATTTTTATAGGCATATCTTTCTTGAACCGCGGGGTCAAGTCTGCCAATAAAAGCCCTGGCAAACTCTTCCATTAAGCTACTCAATTCATCCTCATAATGCCAAGTGGCAAATCTGTCAGTTCCCCAGGTGAATCTATCCGGATATCTTTCTATCCTATCTTTCCAAGACTTAATGCCCTCATCTAAAATCAAATTAAAATCTTTTTTAAAGGTGGAGAGAAATTGATCTTCGGGCCCCAAAGCAAATTTGCCTCTCATGGCATAAAGAACTGCTGAATCTACTGAGTAGTAAACATTGGGATATTTTGCCATGAGGCGGTCAATATCGCGTTCTACTTCAAAGCCATGTAAGTAGAACTTTGTCTTTGGATTTTCTGTTAAAACTTTTTCAATTTTTTCCGATTGGTTTTGTCCGGGGTGAAACATCACCGGAATATCGCGTTTAGCTGCTAATTGGTAAATTTTGGCAGCCCACTGACTATCAACAGTTTCATGAATATTGACTAAATCGTTTTGGTCTAGCTTTCTACCGGACCTTTGCTCAAGATCGTAAAATGTAACTTCTCCAATACCGCTGAATAGGCCACCATTATCTTCAAAAACCTTATCCAATTCCTCAGCACTTAAATTTGCTGGTGTTATGAACAAGGTGATCCGGTCTTGGGCGGCCCGTTTAATCTCGGGAGCGTCAGGTAGTTTTAAAGTGTTGGTTTTTTGCGGCACATAAAATGCGATGCTGCCTATAACTTTTTCTTTTTGAAAAGTGCACAAAATTTCCTCTATAGTGACATCTTCTCCCAAGACGGGCGTCTTAAAACCGATATGTCGCATTCCAGGAGAGTGCGGGATGTGAAAGTGGGCATCAAAAAGATCTCCCATATAATGAGGTCCCTTACTGAATCGGGGAGTAAATTCTCTTTGGCAGTTGGCGATTGATCTTTTCGATGCCTGTTCGTTTTGAGGTTGGAAAGGATTAGTTTGTTTCCCGGATAGTGTATTGAAGGCTAAAATAGCAACACCTAAGCCTAAGGCGATAAGTAGAATAATAACAATAGGTGCGAAGCCATTCTTCGTGGACATTAATTTTAGTCTAGCACATATGTTACAGTTAACTTAATGGTTCGACTCCACTCACCACAGGTGCCCATAAATTGGAGAAACAACTACACCTCCAGCATCGCCAACTAGCCAAATCCAATCTGGGTCATGAGGATCAATTGAAATGTCAGTCACCTCACCCATGGGTGGCAGGGAGATAGGCTGCCAGGTTAAACCGCTACCTTGAGGAACATTGAATGGGTCATCAGGTGCTCTGATGAGACTGTCTGGTGCTTGAGGATGCTCTTCATCAGCTCTCGTTATTAGTGGGGAGAACGATAAGGATAGGATAAAGAGTAAAATTACAAGAGAAGAGAGTAAATTTTTAATAGGCATTAATTAAACCATAACTTGATAAAAATGTTAGTTCAACCTCTAGGTTTATTAAGTGCTAAAATGAAGTAGCCAAATGAGATTTCGCAAAACAGTGAAAGGTAATGTTCTAGTCGTAGTTCTTATCGGGGTGTTAATTTTAGTTGGCACTGTGGCAGTGGCTTTCTATTTTGGCAAGAAAGCATCTTTTGAATTTGGAACAGCTCAAGTTAAACCAGTTGAACCACCAAAAAGTGAAATAATTTTTCAGAAATCTTTTAACTTAATTGCTCCCATGGCAAGTGAAAAAGATATCAAGGCTATCAAAGACTTAGGCGCCAACATGGTTACTTTCTTTTACGCAGCGGCAGTGGCGAGAGAAAGTGAGTTTCCCAAAGCGCGCTTGGCTCACCTCATCTCAGTTGCCCATAAAAATGGTTTACAGGTTGAAATTAGAAACAGTTTTGCAGCAGAAGGCGATTCGATAACCGACCTTAATGCCTATAAGAAGCGGATGATTGACTTTGCCTCTGATTTGGCAAAATTTGCCCAAGAAAACAAGATATATCGCTTGGCTCCATTTAGTGAAATAGATAATAATCTCTTTAAGCATGAGAAAGAAGTTAACCAGGTGGCCCAAGACATACTTGGGGAGGTAAGGAAGTCTTATAAGGGACAGGTTGGTATTGGCATTGCTGCGCCCTGGAGAGAGGCAGGTTATAAATTTGAAGGGTATGAGTATATGAGTGTAAGTATTTACCCCAAAAAGCAAGATAGTTTGGATGAATATTTTCAAGGGAGCTCTTCTCTTAGTTTGGGCGCTGTTCTATCTGTCGCAAGAAAAGTTGCCCAAAGAAGCGGTATTGACACTCTGATTATTGGGGAAACAGGGGTTTTTAATCCCGGAGAGGAAAAGTTTACTGCTTTTCAAACCAAGGTTTTATCAAAAGATGAAGAGGCAGATTATTATAAGAATTTTTTTGAGGCAACATCAGACAAAGTTCAGGGGTACTCGCCCGTTTATTTTGGGTACATGGCTGTAAAAGATGAGCCGGCGGAGGCAGTTGTGAAAGAGTGGTACAAGAAACTATGATGGGTGAGGAAAGGTGGTGATTAGATGGACAGGTTAATCAAATTCCTGCAAGTTATCTATTATTTTATTTGGATTCCTTTGGGGCTTTTGCTGATAGCAGGAATTGTTTTCTTGATTGTGGCAAATCCATTGGCAAAGTTAGGTGAGTTTGGTGGTCCCGGCGGTGGTTTTCCAGGAGGTGCTCCTGGACAAGGGGGGTCAGGAGGTGGAGCCGGAGGATTTCCGTCACAAGAGCAAATTGAGCAGTTCCAAAGACAAGGCGGGCCCAAAGACTTTAACCAGCAAGGGCCTTAAGTGGTACAGTTAAGTTATGGTTCGACTCCACTCACCACAAGTGCCCTGGAGAAGTAATTATAAGCAAAGCTTGACTTCGTATAAGCTGCCCTTAAGTTTTATTGTATTTTTTGTGCTGATGTTCTTCCTCATAGGAGAGCAACTTGTGGCCTTACCAATTTATTTAATTGGACCAGGAGTAGGGGGTAACGGTCCCGATAAACTTCACATACTGGATTTGGCTCTACGTGACGGGTTGTTGCATCGTCCATTTGCCTATCTTATTATTGGCACAGTAATTTGGGTTCTGTATCGAATATTTACTTGGCCATTGGCTTGGTTGGTGGGGGCAGCTCTTTGGATAGTGGAGCAACGGACATTGACCCCGCTGGATCAACGCCCAACACTTATTAACACAATAGTTTTTACATTTACTTTCTGGATAATTCTGACATTGGTTCCATATTTTATTTATAGATGGGTGGATAAAAAGTGGGGAGGGCGGGGGAAGAGGAATGCAATTCTTATTACACTTGCCATAAATCTTTTGCTTTTTGGTTTTTTTGCTTTTCAAATTTATGTTCTACATAACTCCCTCCGTGGCTTTGGTGGAAAAGGTTCAGGGTTGCCACCGAATATTTGTCCTGAGCGTCTGGTTATCGAAAAAGACAAACAGACAATAGCCTATTCTAATGGGAAATTCCTGCCGGTATCTGGGGAAGTGCAAAATTGGGTTGAGCAAAATTGTCCAGGAGTGTTAGAGAACTCCAAACAGCCCTAATTTATACTAGGTAATATTTTCTTCTGATATAATTTCAGCGTGAGTCTAAGTGTGGGCATAGTCGGACTGCCTAACGTAGGCAAATCGACACTTTTTAACGCGTTGGCGACGAGAAGGTTAGCTCCTACTGCGGCGCATCCGTTTACGACAATTGAACCTCACGAGGCAGTTGTCCCAGTCCCGGATGAGAATTTGCAAAAACTTGCTGATGTGGTTGCTGGCAGCGGGGTCCTGCCTGAAGTTGTTCCGGCTACTGTCACTTTTATTGATATCGCAGGGCTGGTAAAGGGTGCGCATAAAGGTGAAGGGTTGGGCAACCAGTTTTTAGGAAAAATACGTGAAGTTGATGCAATTATTCATGTTGTGCGAGCTTTTGAAGACCCGAATGTTCCACACGTACATGGTGCTATCAATCCCAAAGAGGATATTGAAGTTGTAAATCTCGAGCTTGAACTGGGTGGGATTACAGGAAAGCCAACGATTTACGTGGTGAATGTTGGGGAAGACCAGCCATCAGCCAATAGCAATCAGCTGACAGCTGCCAGCTGGGGGCTGTCTGCTGATACGCCGATTGTCATGATAAGCGCAAGACTTGAAGAAGAATTGAACGATCTCACTCCAGAGGAGAGAAGGGAGTATCTGAAGGAGCTGGGAGTTGCCGAGAGTGGACTAGAAAAGTTGATTCACGCCGCGTATAAAATCTTGGGGCTAATTACTTTTTATACAATCAAGGGTGGGAAGGAGGTTCGTGCTTGGAGCATAAAACAAGGGAGTACAGCACTTGAAGCAGCAGCCCAGGTGCACACCGACTTTGCGCAACATTTTATTAAAGCAGAAGTAATCAACGTCAATGAATTATTAGAAGCTGGAGGTTGGAAAGAAGCACACAGCCAAGGAAAGATAAGGCTTGAAGGAAGAGAAAATATTGTCCAAGACGGGGATGTAATCGAATTCAAGGCTGGAGGATGAAACAACTCTTGTGGCAGACTTCAGTTTTGTGATAAACTCGAGGCCACGATATGCGCGATTACGAGCTGGCTTTAGTTTTACCCGGGAGCACAAGTCCTGCAAAACAAAAGGCTATTTTTGATAAGATAGAAAAAGCCATAGGGGATAGCGGCGGAAAACTGGGCAAGGCTGAAGAGGCAGGGAAGAAGGAGCTTGCGTATCCCATAAAGAAAGAAAAGCAGGGCATATTTTTTTATGCTCCGTTAATCCTACCCGCAGATAAGGTCAAGGATTTTGATAGAATGTTGACAACGGACGAGGGAGTATTAAGGCACCTTTTGGTGAAAAGTAGCACCCTTCGGCAAGGCTCAGGGCAGGCAAGTATCAAAAGTATCAAAGGTAAAAAAACGAAGAAGGAAAAGAGGTGAGGTAAATGGCATCACGATCACTGAATAAGGTTTTACTGATTGGCAACTTAACACGCGATCCGGAGCTTAGGTACACTCCCCAGGGAACGGCAGTTTGCAGCTTTGGCTTGGCAACAAACAGGCAGTGGACAACTGAGGAGGGGGAGAAGAAGGAGGACGTTGAGTTCCACACAATCGTTGCTTGGAACAGACTGGCTGAGATTTGCGCCGAGTACTTAAAGAAAGGGAGCCAATCTTATGTTGAGGGCCGTCTTTCAACCCGCGAATGGGAAGGTCAGGATGGGCAAAAAAGACGAACGACCGAGGTTGTTGCAAACGAGGTTATATTCTTGGGTGGTCGGGCATCTCAGAGTGCTGACCTTGAGGTTCCTGCAGATTTAGGAGAACAGGCGGTTGCGGAGGAGAAGAGTGGCGAGGAAAAAAGTGATGAGTCCAAGGAGAACGAGACTGTGGAAGTAGAGGAGAAGACAGATGAATCCTCCTCCGCTAAAGCTACGGAGGACAAGCCGGAGGAAAAGAAAGAAGAAGGAGATATACCATTTTGATGGTGAAGAAGAAAAAACAACAAAAAAAGGAACAAGAGAGAATTCAAAGACAACCTAAGAATTTGTCTTGTCCGTTTTGTGCGGGAGAACAACCCATTTCTTATAAAGACGCAGAGGGACTCTTACGATTTGTTAGTAATCGTGGCAAGATCTCAAGCCGAGGTAGGAGTGGAGTTTGTGCTAGGCATCAGCGTGAGCTCACCCGGCAGATAAAACGCGCAAGACAGATTGGGCTTCTACCCTTTGTTATTAGTACGACTTAAGTTTACTAATTATGCGTTTTACTCTGCCAAAGGCTCGCCGGATTCTTCTGACACTTTTTATTGCACTCCTTGCTTTTGTTGCGGGGTTTACGGCGGGGAAGAAGAATTTTGAGTTTGCAGATCTTGGTAGTACCTCTCAAGTTAAGCTTGACCGAACCGTTTCTCGACAGGGGGTTGACTTTAATCTCTTCTGGCAAGTTTGGGATAAGTTAGGTGCAGAATATTTTGACAAGACAAAACTTGATCCCGAAAGAATGGTATATGGGGCGATAAAGGGGATGGTCTCGGCAATTGGCGATCCTTATACTGTTTTCTTGCCTCCGGAGGAACAAAAAAGAACCCAAGAAGATCTTGGTGGAGAGTTTGAGGGTGTTGGAATTCAGATAGGGTTTAAAGGAAGCCAGCTTGCAGTTATCGCGCCCTTGGAGGGAACTCCTGCGGAGAAAGCTGGGGTAAAAGCTGGGGATTTTATTGTTGGGATTAAAGATAAGGCAAAAGAGATTGATAAGGGGACTTTTGGCATAACACTGCCGGACGCTGTAGACGCGATAAGGGGGCCCGCAGGGTCTCAAGTAACACTGGTTTTGACTCGTGTTGGAGAGGACGAGCCGTTTGAGGTTGAGCTGACACGAGCCAAAATTACCGTCCCTTCGGTTAAACTCTCCTTTGTTGGCGTTGGCGATAAAATCGCCCATCTTAAACTTCTTAGATTTGGGGAGCTGACTAACGGAGAGTGGGATAAAGCAATATTAAATATTAAAGATGAAAAAGCAAAAAGTGTAATTCTTGATCTTCGCAACAACCCCGGCGGGTTTTTAGACGGATCTCTGGCTATTTCTTCTGAGTTTTTAGGAAGCGGAGTTGTTGTTATTCAAGAAGACGGTAAGGGAGGAAGACAGGAGATGCGTGTAACAGGCAAACCCAGACTCCCTGATATCAAAATTGTTGTTTTGGTAAACGGCGGATCAGCTTCTGCATCGGAAATCGTCGCAGGAGCGCTTATGGATAATAAGAGAGCGAAAGTTGTTGGGGAGAAGACGTTTGGCAAGGGAACAATTCAGGAGTCTGAAGATATCGGGAGTGCCGGTTTGCATATTACGACGGCCAAATGGCTTACTCCCTCGGGAACTTGGGTTAACGGAGTCGGACTAAAACCCGATGTTGAGGTTGCGGATGACCTGGAAACTGAAGCAGATGAACAATTACAGGCAGCAGTGAAATTACTACAGTAAACTTGTTAACTCGTTAACTTGCTAGGAGGATGAAATTACAAATTCGCAAATTTGTGGTGGGGGTTGCTGGAGCGGTGGTTGTTACTGCCATTCTTCTTGGCGGTGCTGCCGCTGACCGCGTCTTTAATATAAAACCTCTCGATAAACTTTTTCCAAGAGAAGGTTTACCCCAGGGAGTTATTGAAAGGCAGGTTATAAAAGAGGAGTCAACTGTTATTGATGTTGCCGAGAAGGTTTCGCCTTCGGTTGTGACAATCACTGTCCAGACTCCAAAAAGACGAGTTTTGGAGCTTTCTCCGTTTGGAGGGTTAGGCTTCAGAGAGCAAGGAGGAGACGAGCAGGATTTGGCAACCGGATTTATTGTAAGCCCTGATGGTCTTATTGTTACCAACAAGCATGTTGTTTCTGAGAGTGGGGTTAAATATAAGGTCGTTACAAAAGACGATAAAGAATTTGAGGTTACAAAGACCTACCGCGATCCGGTAAACGACCTTGCGCTTCTTAAAATCTCAGCAAGTGGTCTTCCGACAGTTGTACTCGGGGACTCAGATAAACTTAAAGTCGGACAATTTGTCATCGCAATAGGAACAGCGCTTGGGGAATTTAGACATACGGTAACAACAGGGGTTATCTCGGGCTTAGGGCGGGGGATAACAGCAGGTAGCCCCTTCGAGGGGTTTGTTGAAAGACTCGATAACGTTATTCAAACAGATGCAGCAATTAACCCTGGAAACTCTGGCGGGCCGCTTTTAGATTCCTCTGGACAGGCAATCGGGGTTAACGTTGCGGTTGCCCAAGGTGCCCAGAATATTGGTTTTGCAATTCCTATAAACGTCTTGAAAGCCTCAATTGACCAGTTTCAAAAGACAGGGGAGTTTTCTCGGCCGTTCTTTGGCGTTCAATACCAAATTATTTCCAAAGAGGCCGCCCTTCTTAACGAGGTTCCTGAAGGTGCTTATGTTCGCGACGTTATTTCCGGGTCGGCAGCAGATAAGGCTGGGATAAAGGTTAACGATATAATAACCAAATTCGGAGGGGAAAAGATTGAACAAGACAAGGGCGGTCTTGCGGTCCTTGTTAATAAGCACAAGGTGGGGGATAAGGTAGATATCGAAATTTGGCGAGACGAAAAAACCTTAACCCTTTCCGCAACCCTCACAGAAGCTCCCGAGCAGTAAAACCCTCTTTGTTGTATACTTTCCTGATATGCCTAGTATTTCGGTGTTTTTTCCGTGTTACAACGACGAGAAGTCGATTGGAAAACTTGTTGATGATGCATTTACCACCCTTCGTGGTGTTACCCAAGACTACGAAGTTATCGTTATAGACGATGGCTCAACTGATAAGAGTAGGGAAGTCTTGGAGAAATTAGCTAAAAAAGAGAGAAGCCTCAAACTTGTCTTTCATGACAAGAACGAAGGCTATGGTGGCGCACTCAAAACTGGATTTGCCACGGCCTCAAAAGAACTGGTTTTTTATACGGACGGAGATGGGCAATATGATGTTAAAGAATTGCCCGTCCTTCTTTCATTGATGACTCGTGATGTCAACTTCGTCAACGGTATTAAAATGCCAAGGCAAGACCCCACAATCCGCCTCGTAATAGGGAATCTTTATGCTCTTTTCGTCAGATGGGCTTTTTGGTTGCCTATCTATGATGTGGATTGCGATTTTCGCCTGATTCGACGCGAAATTGTGAAGAGACTCAAGCTGAAAAGTGACAGCGGATCAATTTGTGTCGAATTAATTAAAAAGGCCCAAAGGGCTGGCGCGAAATTCCGCCAGGTTTCGGTGCACCACTACGAGAGACGCTTTGGGCAATCGCAGTTTTTCCGACCCGGACGTATTTTGCGGACATTATTAGCTGATGTCGGTCTTTGGCTAGAGCTCATGGTTTTTCCAAAAGCATTCAAAAACTAGCTTCCCATAAGCAAAGCTTGTTTTTCGCAGACTCAAAATGGAAACTCCAGAATACAAAAACATCTTCGAGAACGAGAAGTCGCATTTTTTTTACGTTGCAAATCATAAAATTGCCCTTTCTTTGGTTAAAAAATATGCCGCGGTTGCGAGACTAAAAATTCTTGATGCGGGGTGTGGAACTGGACTCCTTGCGAAGAAGCTTGAAAGATTTGGGGGAGTTTGGGGAATTGATATCAGTCCCGAAGCAGTACGATTTGCAAAGAAGCGTGGTGTTCGGGTTCAAAAGGCGTCAGTGGAAGCAATTCCCTTTAAAGATAAATTTTTTGATTTAGTCGTTTCGGTTGATGTTATTTATCACAAAGCTGTTGATGACAAAAAAGCACTTCGTGAATTTTTCCGAGTTTTAAAACCCGGCGGAGTATTAGTTTTGCGGGTTCCGGCTACTCCGATACTTGCTACCTCCCATGATAAACATGTTCACACCAGAGAGAGATATACGAAGAGCATGCTTATAGAAAAGCTGATAGATGCTGGATTTATTGTAGAGAAAGTTTCAGGTGTTAACCTTCTCCTTGCACCCATTGCACTCACTCGGCATTTTTGGGAGAAGATTATGCCACCGTCTAAAACAGGATCCGGTGTTGTAAGATTACCGCGTCTGATCAACAGCATTCTTGCCTTCCTCTTGTCCCTGGAAGTACCGCTTCTTGGGTTGTTTAACTTACCAACAGGATTGGGGCTAATCGCCGTGTGTCGTAAACCTACGCAACAAAATATCCTCGGGTGAATAAAGCTGTGAGTATAAGTCCAAATATAAGAAATACTAATACCACAAGCCCCCTTGCAATCTTGTTTTTCTCAAGGAGTACGGCCATGCTAATAATTCCAGGGAAAAGGTGCAAGATGTAACGCGGGGTCCCGGCAAAAGTCCCGGTAAATGCTACAAGTGTTAGAAGCACTATCATAAAGAGACCATAGGAAGCTCTAATTTTTCGCCACACATATATTGAAAGTGCGAGGTAAGTAAAAAGGCTTACAAACTCTAAAACTGCTACCCAGTAAACCAAGAAAGTTTTGTCAACAGACCAAAAGATTTTGAGATACCTCCATATTACCTGCGGCGGAAAAACCCAATTCTGTTGTTGCCAAGCACTCATCGATTTTTGGAAAAGTAGAGGATCGCCAAAGTTGGAATTTAGGTAGAGCATGTAGATAAATAGACCAAGTAGAGTCAAGGTGGGGGCGACGAGGCCACGGAGCGTGATCTTTTTGTTTTGTAAATACCACTCAAGGGCAAGCGCTGGGATAAGTGCCACACCTGACAGGCGAGTGAGGACAGTTAATGCACCGAACATTCCGGAGACCATCCACCTCTTTTTCCGCGCAAAATAGAAACTGGTTGTAGATAAGAGAAGAAAAAGAGAATCGGGGTACACAGAATGATAAAAGAAAGACAGGGGGAGGAGACAGAGGAAGAGGAGGGCGAGAGATGCGATGTTATCCTTGTAGTCTAAGCGGATAATTTTATAAAGGACGAACATTGAGGCAAGAAGTGAGAGGCTGGAAATTAGAATGCCGAGATAAAGAGGTGGAATTAGAGAAATGCGCCCAAAGAGCCAGATTGCTGCAGGATAAAGAGGAAAATAGGCAAAGTTGGTTCTTTGATAACCATTGGCTGCAATATCCAAGAAATGCCGTCCATCAAAATTCGCCCAAATCCAAGCAAGGTAAGGAGCAGAAGGGTCTGATTGACTCCCAACGTAGCCAGAGTTAAGCGGGACAAACGAGGCCGCAAGAAGGGCAAAGGTGAAGAAAAGAAGGCGGGAGGAGAAGAAATACAGAAGTATCGTTTTCAACACAAGGAAATTATACAGTAAAACAGCCGAAGCTCACTGTTTTAAGCTTGTTTGAAGAGTCGAAACTATTCTATCGAGATTACCATCCATGACTGGTTCCAAGTCTCCCCAGGATTTGCCGATTCGGTGATCAGTAATCCTGTCCTGTGGAAAATTATAGGTGCGGATTTTTTCCGAGCGCTCGCCGGAGCCGATTGCGCTTCTAAATCCTTGCACTTGAGCCTTTCTCTCTTCAGCTTGGCGTTGGGCTAATTTTGCGCGAAGAAGGTCAAGGGCAATTTGTCTGTTTTGTTCCTGGAACCGCTCCCTTTGTGCTGTTACGACAATACCTGTTGGTTTGTGGGTTAGGCGCACGGCGGAGGAGACTTTTTGAACGTTCTGCCCCCCTTGGCTTGAGGCTCTATAAAACTGCCAATCTAGGTCATTGGGGTTAATGGGCACTTGGGCTGTTGGGATATTGGGTATGACGGCAACGGTTGCAGTTGAAGTATGAATTCTTCCTCGCCGCTCAGTTTCTGGGATTCGCTGAACTCTATGGACTCCTGCCTCGTTTTTGAGTAGGTCATACGCCCCAGAGCCCGTGATTTTTGTGGTACTATCATCAATTTGGCTCATCTTCCAGCTCTTTTTTGTGGCAAAACGCATATACATCCGGAGAAGTTCCGTTGCCCAAATTGAGGCCTCGTCGCCCCCTGCGGCTGGTCTTATCTCTAAAAACAGGGTTTGCGTATCATTATTCATCGCCGAAGCTCACTGAGGGTTGTTGGGCGAGAAAGCTCTTCTTCAATCTTTTGCTTTCTTTTAAGAGCCCGCTTTTCCTTCTTTGAAAGAGCCTTTTCAGATACTCCTTCAAGCTTTTCGCGGAATTTATCAACACGGCCGGCGGTATCAATGTAGCGCGTCTTTCCGGTATAGAAAGGGTGGCATCGGCTACAAACCTCGACGTGGATTTCTGGCACGGTTGAACCTACGGTGAATGTATTGCCGCATGCGCAAGAGACTTTTGCCTCCGGATACCAAGTTGGGTGAATTTGTGCTTTCACAAAAGTAAGTATATCAGCCTCGGAGTGTGTCCACAAGTTTGTCTTGAGGTACCGTTTTTTGTTCACCAGTTTCCATATTTTTAAGCGTTGCGGTTCCAGCCTTTGCTTCCTCCGGGCCGATAACTACGACAAACTGAATACCTCGCTTGTTGGCATATTTAAGTTGTTTATCCAGTTTTGCTTCTTCATCAGGGTAAAGTTCGACGTTTATTCCACCTTCACGCAACATGGAGGCGACTTTAATTGATTGAAGCAGGAGTTCTTTGTTAAAGACCGTGACAAGGGCCCTCTCAGTGGGTGGGGTGGTATCCGCCATCGCCTCGACAGTTCGATCAATGCCAAAAGAGAAGCCGGTTGCCGGAAGCTCGCGTCCGGCAAAATTACCAATCAATTTATCGTACCTTCCACCGCCTCCCAGCGATAGTTTTTCACTACCGCCTCGCAGTTCGAAAATCGGCCCTGTGTAGTACTCAAGGCCGCGAGAAAGCCATGGGTCAAAAACGATAGCCTTTGAGTTTGCACCCATTCTTTCCGTCAAATCCCTAATTTCCTTTATAGAATCTGGCTCCTTGGATTCTTTCAGACTTTTTAAAATCGTGTCAGCCTTTTCCGTGCCTAGCTTGCGAGCCAATTCCTCGCTTACACCTTCCTCGCCGATTTTGTCTCTTTTATCAATAACAATTGCTAATTCCGGCGTTACCCCAAGCGAGTCCAAGAAAGCGCGGTCGCTTATAAGAAGTTTTACATTGGCTAATCTTAACTTTTCTGCAGCTTCGAGTATGCATGCGATGATTTCTGCATCAGCTATTGAAGAGCTACTCCCCACGGTATCTATATCCGCCTGCCAGAATTCGCGGTAGCGACCGGCCTGGGGCTTGTCGGCGCGCCAAACTGGGCCTACCTGATATCGCTTAAAAGGGATAGGTAGTTCGTTCTGGTACTGGGCAACGACTCTGGCAAGTGGCACTGTCAGATCATATCGAAGCCCAATCTCACGGCCACCTCTATCTTTAAACAAATAAATTAGCTTATCAGCCTCTTCTCCATATTTACCGGTTAATGTTTCTGCGTACTCCAAGGCTGGAGTTTCAAGGGGTTCAAATCCATAGGATTCAAACACCCGTCTTAAGGTGTCTATAACATACTGCCTTTTCCGTGCCTGTTCAGGAAGGAAGTCGCGAAAACCCCGTAGAGTCGCCATACGGCGCCCACGGGGCAGGCCCTTTTGCGTTTGTGTCTTAATTTTAGTCATAACTTTCTCCCATCTTAACAACTCTAGCACCAACAGTAAATGTGTTACCCCGAATTTTGACAAAAATTGTTTGTCCTGTGGGCTGTATTATATTTTCGAATCCAGTTACCAGGGCACATGCAATACTTCCGGAACCACAGGCTGTTTCTTTGAATAAAGAGTTGGTCTCGCACACATAAACATAGGGAATTATTTTGTTATTCTGATAAAAGACCACCCCAAACGCTGGTAGATTATAGTTTGCGGCAAGCACCGAAAGGTACTTCTTGGAAACCCTAAATTTTCTATTACTACAAATAAACCCAATACCAGACAGTAGAACTATGTTCTCTATTTTCTTGAATGGAATGGATAGTTCAATATAAGTATTTCCATCAACATTTTTGTATCTCACGGGTTTAGCTATTCCGCTTGTCGCCAAAAGGCCGGATTTGGATAGTTGCGAAGCTAGGGAAAGAGTAGAGTTGACACATAGCTCGTTACCCATCATCTCTAATTTAGGGAGACTTCTTTCCTTGACAAACCCTACCTGTTCAAATTTACCTAGGTATTTACTGATAATTTCATTTTTCACACCAGAGGGACAATCCCATACAAGTAAGGTAGAGTTTCCACCCGCAATTAAGAACCCTTTCGTTTTCATGGCATTAAAAAACCTCCCGCTCTTTGGCCACCACAGAATGTGATGACTAAGGTACGAGAGGTGGTCTTCTAACAAAAAAGACCGCTT
>CAZLZK010000018.1:13903-14160 GCA_964564005.1 uncultured Gammaproteobacteria bacterium | reverse complement strand
AATTCCTAGACAGCATTGACGTAACTTATTGTAATAATAAAAGAATTTCAATAACTAAAGCCACAGATCTCAAATCAGTACTAGTGGCTTATGGTGTGGACTCAAATGTAAATAACCCTGACATTACAAGACAAGAAGCCAAATTATTTGGGGAAATTGCCCTTGCCTGCAGAAACATGAGAGTAAGTAATAGCTGTTTTGACACAATGATGGTAGCAAAAGGCAATTATGGTGGCTGGTTAAATAAGAGTAGTAAG
>CAZLZK010000018.1:0-13893 GCA_964564005.1 uncultured Gammaproteobacteria bacterium | reverse complement strand
GGTGGCGATCGTAAGGGAGCACGTAAAAAGTCTCGAGCCGGGTGAATCTTTCGAAATGGAAGTTCAAACAGATCGCCCAGAACTTAAAAAAATCCGCTTTACACATAAATAGCTTCTAAAGTTTTCCATCAGGTGGAGCACTTCGGCCCGATTGCGCAGCGCCTCGAGGCTTTCAAAATCGTAGAAATTGTAGGTCTTAGCCATCAAGAGTTCGGGAGCCAGAGCTTCACACGACTTTTGTGCTAAAATAATAGTCGCTCAAAGCTACATTATGAAAACAATCTTCTGCAAGTTTCTTGACAGTCAAGACAAGAACGGCAGTATTAAAGTTGAACCGCTTGGGAAAGCTAAGAATAACGTTACTAAACCAACACTACCTGGGTGGAAGAATATAGTCAGCGAGATTGTGATTGATAAAAGATACACCAAAGGCCTAGATGGGATCGAGGATTACTCCCACGTCATAATCGTTTACTGGATGGATAAAGAGGTCGAGTGCCACCTTAAACATCACCCACAAAATAGGGAAGATGTGCCTTATGTTGGAATTTTTGCCTGCCGTTGTCCCCAGAGACCAAATAGAATTGCCATATCCACAGTGGAGCTAGTCAAAAGATTGGGCAACATCATAACAGTTAAGGGTCTGGATATTGTTAATGGCACGCCCATATTAGACATTAAACCTTATACGCCTCAATACGATAGGGTTGAGAAAGCAAAAGTTCCTAAGTGGGTGGGTAAGCTTATCTTCTAAAAACATTGATTCCACTAAAATTTTTCTAAGGGGTATTTTGCAAGAGTGGTATAATTAAAACATGAGGATAATTCTGTTGTTTCTTGCTTTAACCCTTTTGCTCTTTATTGGCAGTGCGCCTGCAGTAGCATCCGGCCCTCCGAGGATTTTTATCATTCTGCCAACAGATAAACCAGAGTTTACTACGCCAATCGGCTTGACCCTCGGCAAGGTTAATTGGGCCAATATTACCTTCGGCGGCGACTCCCCCTTTGTTGATCTAAGTGGTGACAATAACCCAGCAGGCCAAAGGTCCAATCCCTTCCCGTTTGTCGTACAGTAGCGGTTAGTTATCAACCGGAGCACTTCGGCCCTTCGGAAACCTTAATGCTATAATCCCCTTGTGGGTAAATCCTCCTTAGTCAAGAATACATATAACCAAATTGCCCAAGCGTATACCGATAGATATGGAGATTCCCCTTTTCTTCTCGATCAGATAGAAAAATTGTCCAAAATGTTACCAAGCAGGGCAAAAGTTTTAGATTTAGGCTGCGGTTCAGGGCGAGCCTCGCAACATCTTCTCGACAAGGAACTTTCTGTAACCGGCATCGATTTCTCTCAAGAGATGCTCAAGCTTGCTGAAAAAAGAGTCCCCGGAGTCAACTTCCAGAAAATGGATATGCGAAAGTTAACATTCCCCGACGGGGCTTTTGATGGAGTTTGGACTAGTTTCTCCTTAATCCACATTCCCAGAAAAGAAATAAAACAAGTTCTAGGAGAGTGCAGAAGGGTTTTAAAAAATAACGGCGTTATTTTTGTATCAACAAGCCTGGGAGAGGAGAAAGAAGGGCTCGAGGACGAGTGGCTCAAAAAAGGACTAAAAATGTTTTTCTATAGAATGTCCCAAAAGGGACTGCAAAACCATCTTCAATCAGCCCATTTTAAGATAGAAGAAATTGCAGTCAAAAGAGATGCGCTAGAGAATGAGGACACGCCAATTCTTTACGCATTCGCGAGAAAATAAATTCTAACTTTATCTCCTTCGACTGGTTCGACTACGCTCACCACAAGTCCGCTCAGGACCTTCGGCATCAGGCGAAGCATCGTAACTACAAAGCTCTGACAAAATCTGATATAATATAGGATACTGATCTCACAAAATACCCCCTTCCCTCGTAAGATTTAATTTTGTGACGAAGTCCAACATGGCAAAAATTTCTACTTTTGATGTGCTGATTGTCTATTCTAGCGCTATAGCCGCCAGTGCCAATTCCCCGTCCTTCGATGTCTTAACACCATTTGCTAAAGGATCGCGCTTTGAAAGTTACAATATTGTCTATGGTTACTTTCTTAAAATTTGTGAAGATTATAAATTAAAAGCGGCTTTTACTATTTCATCCGATATTACCGGCGCAGGCAGATGTAAAAGTTATTGGCTTTTTAAAAATAACGCTTGGATTAAAGTTAAAAAAACAGGTTACTCGAAACTAATCTTTGATAAATTCTCTCCGCTCAATAAAAGAGCCAAGGCTAGCCGTAATTTACTTTTCTCCTCTCAAGCGGTTAAGCCTTTTAACCATCCCTTTCTTTTCGATCTCTTTTTTGATAAGCAAAAAACTTATCAAAAACTCTACAACTTTTCCGTCCCCACAGTAACTATTGAGGGCCGCACAAGACGAAGTATCGATAGCGCAGGCAAAACGCTCAAAGAAATGATAAGTAAACACCCGCACCAAAATGATTTTTCTAGCGATATTATTATGAAAGCTAGATTTGGATCTGGCGGAAGAAATATCTATAAATTCAAAGCTGGGGAATATAAAGAGATGATTACTTCGATGAAGAGAAAAAGCAGAATATCATTTATCATCCAGCCCTTTACCGAATTTGATAAAGGTTTTAGTTACCAAAATTCACTCGTCGCGGCCGACATTCGGCTCATATATCTCGGAGGAAAGATTATTCAAACCTATATAAGAATGGCCAAGGCTGGCGACTTCCGCTGCAACGAGCACCAAGGTGGATCACTAAAATACATATCCAAAAACGAAGTACCAATGGGCGTGGTAATTAAATCTAATAAGATTGCCAAGATATTAAGCAAAGCTTGTTCTCGCAGACTCGAATTGAACAAAGAATGTTCACTGTTTACCCTCGATTTTATTATCAGTAATAATGGAAATATTTATCTTCTCGAAGGAAATACCGGACCCGGCCTGGATTGGAATTTATCAATCAGGGAAAACGAAATCGAGGCCCAAAAACTAATTAGAATTATTGTCAAAGAGTTGGTCAATCGCCAGCCAATCCGACTCAAGGCGAATAAACCTATGACTCACGATTATCCGATGACACTAACCAGCCCAGTTTATATGTAGTCAAGCTCGCTTATTTCGAGTCTGCGAGCACAAGCTTCGCTTATACGCTCTCTTGAGAGAACCAAGATCTCATTTGGGGAGCACTTCGGCCGGCTTCGCCCAAGCGTCCCGCCTAGACTCGGCGAGGCTGGCAGCGAGGCGAGTTATACCTTATAGTTTGATTATTTCCATGTTTTAACTTAAAATACCCAGCATAATGCTCTTGGAAAGAATCATTGTGCCTACTAGGCTATTGGGTATTGAGCTATTGGGTATTGAAAGGGTTGCCAGTCATTTACCTGAAACGGTAGTAGCACAAACATTGATCGATGGGTATAGATGCAAAGGGTATCTTCCCGACCCAGATTGCGACCCGGTTGAGGGGGCAATAAGACTCTCTAGGTTGGATAGCAATCCTTTTGGGGATTTTCTGTTGCACGGAAATGTTGTGTGGCATATGGAAGTATGGCCAATAGAGCTATTGAGAATGACAAGGATGTATCCGCCAGAATGCGACTATCTTGGCATACATAAAGTGGTATTAGGCTGTAGGAAAAAGTTTGGCTGTTTCGCAGGAGAAATAAAAGGACGCCAAATCGTTGTCGATAACGATTTTGGGTTCAAACCCAACCCTGAAAGAGACAAATTGCCAATATTGGGAATAAAAGGAAGGTTGCATAACCATGTTGTTGATGGTCATCATAGAACAACACTGGCTATATGGGAAGGGAAAAAGAAAATGACTACAATAACTGCCTACCAGAAGTAAAATACATTCTAACTTTATCCCCGTAGCAATTTTGAAGCTAATACTCTATGTCTTGTGGAATGTTTAGGTCCTCTGGAAGTTGATAGTCAGTGGTTGTGGGAGGTATTGTCGGCGTTGTTTTGTCAGATGGGGCGGTCTGGTTTTGGTAATCATAAATACTTTTGCCTTCAGGGACATCTTTCGTCGGCGAAGGAGCAGCAATATTAATTCCGTCGTAGGAATACTCAACTTTTGAAGTAAACTCGCCGTAGCCCGCTTCTTCTTTTCGAAGGAGATATTTTTGGTCATCAAACCAGAATATCCTGGTTCCTGGAATAGAAGGAGAGGTTTGTTCATACTTAAAGCAGGTCAGACTTCCACAGGCTTCTTTACCCAAAGACTTAAATTTCAAGTCTGGCTTTGCAAATTCTTCCTTAAAATCTACTGGCTGACTGTCTTTTTCTTCTTGGGTTAATTCTTGAGGCTTTATAGCCTGTTTCCACCACTTGCCATCCGAATAATCTTTTACATAGACTGTATCGCCGATATTTATTGAATGTTTTATCTCTTTGTCCCCGGGCTCGTATTGAACGTCTCGATAATTGAAATCTTCTCCTTTTATCTGGACTTCGTTGACAAATGTCAGCCCTGCGCCTTCGGAAACGGTTTTACTCCTATAAGTTGTCTGGTTTGCTTGCGCCACAAAATGCTTTTTTAGGGTAGCGTCCTCAATAAATTCAAAATCTTTTTCTGTGGCTCTGGGGGCTAAACTTGTTCCTGGCAGACCAAGATTGCCGCCGGATTGTTTCAAGGCGAAGAATCCAACTGCCGCAACGATACCGACTACAACCAAAATAATGAGCGGTGCCAATCCTCTTTGGCGATTCGGCATTAATTCATAATGGAGCTGGTCGTAGGGTTTGTCAACAAGAGTTTGGAAATTGACCCTTGTAAACAGCCCGCGGGAATATTAAAACAACGTTCTACCCCTAAGGCCTAAAACAGCTTGAAATGGCCGCGTATAATATACGGGTGTCTCGCGAAAGGGAAAACGGTTATTGGGATCAGGTGCTTTATGGCGGTCGGACAAATACCATTTGGCACATAGATAAAAATGGCGTACCCAGCCTCGCCGAGCTTAAGCCAGGTAGTTTTGTCTCCAATCCAGTTTTTGTCGTGCTATATCATGATGGAGCAGGGAGAGTATGGGACCGGGCACATAGGTACGGTGTGATACCAAGTAATTCAACCCTAGTCCATGTTGACGCTCATGATGATTTGGCGCTTCCGCCTACGTTGCCCCAAACCATAGACGAATTATCAACCCAGGAATATGGAGTGGGATCATTTATATTGCCGAGAGTAAAAGTTGGAATGATTGGCAGAATAGTTTGGGTTAAACCTCAGACCGTAGAATCCCCGGGAGAAGAAGCAGGCAATCAAAATATGACCCTACAGACAATACATTTCCCGGAATCTATAGAATCGCCGCTCCTCCCATCTAAACCAAAGGTAACAGTAACAGAGGATGTCCCTTTAATTAAAGCCGACCTTCTCGATATCGACTTGGACTTTTTTACTGCAGGTTTACCCGAGTGGTTTCCTAACTTTTTTCTTAAAAAGAAAGTCACAGTATTTATAACCTCGCTTGTCCGGAAAATTCAGGGAATAAAGATAATTACAATCGCAGTATCTCCGGGTTATACCCACTCTAGTAGAGAAAGAGTTCTCCTTGAGTCCACAATGAAAGCATTATCAAGGAGGTCTAGCTAATGTCCCTTTTCCACCTCTTCCTTAGACTCCTTTTTTGAAATCAAGGGCAACCGAGTTTATACAATATCGGTTGCCAGTTTTGTCACGGGGACCGTCGTCGAAAAGATGGCCTAAGTGCGAGCCGCACTTGGCACAAATCGCCTCTGTCCTTATCATCCCCAAACTTGTGTCCTCCTGAAGTTTAACCGTCCCATTCTTAATCACATCCCAAAAGCTCGGCCAGCCAGTTCCGGAATCAAATTTTGTTTTTGAGGAAAAAAGGGGGTTGCCGCAGACAACGCAATTGTAGGTGCCTTTTTCTTCATTGTGCAAAAATTTGCCAGAAAAAGGTTCCTCTGTACCTTTGTCAACACAGACATACCTTTGTTCGGGAGTAAGTTTTTCAATTAGCTTTTTGGGGGTCGCCATCTTTTGAGTATATCAGGCTACTCTTTGTAAGAAAATTCACAAAATTTTAGTGAGACCCATTACTGTTAAAAAGCTAAATCTCATGTATAGTAACCTTGCTTCTGCCCAAGATTGCCAGAAAGGGGGTTGTTCACTTTGAAGACCGCCAAGAGGATCACCAGACTCTGCCTTGTAGCAGCAGCGTTCCCGATGTTGCGGGTTGTTACAAACCAGGAAGACATACCGGGTGGGTTAGTGTTTCTAACCATTTTAAGCTTCGTAGTCGTTGCACTTACCACTTATTTAGCCTACCGTGTCCTTAAGTCCTTCAGGTGAGATTTCTACGGAAAACGCTTCGGCGAGATTGCAAAACCCACGTTAGTGTGTATACTCTTCAGTCATGTCGGCAAAAGAGGGAGATTGTTCTTCTGTCGATTGGGAAGAGACTCCCTGGGAAAAAACTCCATATGATGGAGTTTTTATCTACCGCATTGATGAAGAACCTGACCCAGATAACCCCAGTACGCCTAAATTTACAGTTATAGCTGTAAAAGTTGAGGAAGGGAAGAGCATTCCATTGCATCGCCACAATAGGGAAGTTGGTTGGAGGGAAAATATCACTTTTCCACAAGGGGGAGAATTCGAGATGCAGATAGGGGAAAGCTTAAAAACAGTTGCGGATCGTGCCCGTCTTGCTGTAACAATTAAACCAGATGAGACTTTTGGCTTAAGGAATAATGATTCAAAGCCACTATATTTTCGTTCAGAAATGACGCCTGGGTTTACTGGCTATCAAGAAATTGAATACATACAATAGCGTTCCTAGGCCTTTTAGGCAATTTTTTGAGCTTCAGCTTCTGGCCTTAAGGCTCGAACTGTCTTCCCTGCTCTCCACATTTCAGAATTTAGAATATGTGCACGTACCCCATCTGACGGGACTACCGACTCACCCTTATACAAACGGTCTAATTGCGGGAAAATCGCATTTCTAAAAACTCCATTCCAGTCGAGTGCACCTCTTTGCGCAGTCGTTGAACAATTTGCATACATCCAAGGGATTCCTCGCTGATCAATTAATGGCCATAAACTTTGTGTCGCCTCCTCCCCTGTTTCATTGAAAGCTTCACTAGGCAGATGCCCCTTGCTTCTGAAAAGTTCATATTGTGCATGAAATAAACCGACAAGAGCGCCTGCCATAATTGCATCCTCTCTATTTTGAATATGAGGAGGAACAACTGGCCCCGCAACTCTTTTTGCTCGTACCGCACTTCCTGCTGCGCCAAGCTCGGACTGCTCAATTTGTCTTAACTCATCGTTGAGGGTATCTCTATAATCTGGTCTGCTGTTTGCCTCAAGTACTCTCTTTGCCTCAACACCAGTTGCTACTTGTTGATATAAATCATCAAAAATAGGAGACGATGCACCGTATGTAGCAATAAAACCATTCGAGAACCATTCTAATAAGCTATCCGGTAATTCTTGAATTAAGCCATCTGCTCCCTTGTCTC
The DNA here is from genome assembly GCA_964564005.1 of uncultured Gammaproteobacteria bacterium. Classification (GTDB taxonomy): domain Bacteria; phylum Patescibacteriota; class Microgenomatia; order UBA8517; family UBA10165; genus CAZLZK01. The sequence goes on along the minus strand of CAZLZK010000018.1, from coordinate 6,387 downwards.
CTATAATTTTCGATATTGTTTGTGTTGAAATTTCAACAGTGTGAGAAACAGCCTGTTCTGGGGAATAACCGCAACTTCTAAGACTGTTATATCCTGCTTGCGCAAGACCATAAAAAGCGCCCATTAAAACCCCTCTTTCTCCTACTAAATCACTGAATACCTCTTTTCCAAATGTTGTCGGAAACAAAAATCCGGAGCCTATTGCCATGCCAGTTGCTAAAGCCCTCTCTCTAGCTCTCCCAGTTGCATCTTGGAAAACGGCGAAGCTGGCATTGATACCTCGGCCCTGAAGAAAATGCTCCCTTACACTCCTTCCGGCACCTTTTGGCGCGACTAAAATAACATCAACATCGGGCGGTGGCACTACTCCGGTCTGATCTCTGTATGCTATGGCAAAACCATGGGAAAAACAGAGGGTGTCACCGGGTTTTAAGAGTGGGAGAACAGCTGGCCATACTTCCCCTTGTGCTGTGTCTGAAAGTAGATATTGGGCCTGGGTCCCTCTTTTGACTGCCTCCGTGATAGAAAATAAATTTCTGCCAGGCACCCATCCATCTTGAACTGCCTTTTCAAAGGTTGAACCCGCCCTTTGGCCAACAATAACGTTAAATCCGTTCTCTTTTAAGTTTAGTGCTTGGGCTGGCCCTTGAACTCCATACCCAATAATTGCTATTGTCTTGCCGTTTAAAACCTGTCTTGCTCTCTCGAGGGAGAAATCGTCTCTTGTGACAATCCGCTCTCGGACACCGCCAAAATCAAACTCTGTGCCAATAATACTGTCTTTGGGTTGAGGACCTAAGTTCTGACCACGTTCACGAGGGTCCATACAATTGAGATTTGAGGCAGTGAAAGCACTCTAGCAAAACATAGGGTATTTGTCAACGGCTTGTGTTTTAAAACGATTCGTGAAGAAGCGACTCTTTTTTAAGTTTTTCTATATTCCTAACCACCATGTGTCTTCCTTTATAGCCAATAAACCCTTTTCTCTCAAGTTTTTTAAGTTCAATACTTGCGGTCTCGCGGCTAACGCCAACAAGGTCGGCTACCTGCTGATGGGTCAACGGAACGTCTATAAGCACATCTTCCCCAAAAGCCCTACCAAACCTTTCGGCACAGATTAAGACTATTGAAGCGACTTTGCTGTATGCGTTACCGAAGACTAAATACTCCATTCTGGCTAGTAGTCCCCCCATCCTAATAAGTATTCTTCTTGTTAACTCAAGGAGTACATCGCCATTGGCTTGGACAAACTTGAGGAAATCTTCTTTCGGGGCAAGCCAAACCTCAACCGGGGTCATTGCCTCAAGATAGAATGAAATGGGTGTTTCGTTAAAAGCCCAGATAATAGGGAAAAAGTCACCTTCTTTAAAGATAATTAAGGTCAACTCGTCGCCCTCTGAAGAGATAGAGTACGCTCTAACATAGCCTCGGCTCAAGAAAAAGACTCCCCTTGGAGAATCTTCTGAGCGTAAAATTACCTCGCCTTTTTTAAAGTGAAGCTTTCTATATTTGGCAAAAAAGCGAGCGAGTTTGGGAAACGTTGTCTCTATGGGTGTATTTTATCACGAAAATTCTGTAAGCAATCTTACAAACTTATCGTGAGTCAGATTACTGTAATACTATCCCGTGCTTGATAGACTTTCTGCCATGGCAAACTCAATGGATTTTTTTAAGAACCGCTTAGTTAAGGAACAAAAATTAATTAAAGAGAGGCTCCACTCTCTGGAGAAAGAACCGTTCACAAGCGAGGATGTAATTGAAGCAAATAGTGCTACAACTGATAGTTGGCAAGCTACACTTTATTCTTTAAAAGAAGCTATCAAAGTTAAATCAGTACGCCTACTCAACGATACAGAACAAGCGCTCCTAAGACTCGAGCGCGGAAACTATGGTAGGTGTGAGAGGTGCGGCAAAGAAATCGATCAAGCGCGCTTACAAATTTTACCCTCTGCTAGTTTTTGTATAGCTTGCACAGAGGATGTAAATGAAGACCCGATCACCACCTAAAATCTAGAATAGACCAAGACTTAAAATGCCTGCTGGTTGTATAATCAAGCAGGTTATATGAAGTTTTGGCAGTCTTGGAAATACAAAAATCTAACTATCCTGTTCCTGGGCATCATTGTTGCACTTGTTCTATCGCGAATCGGTACGTTTCAGGCTTTTCTTGCCAATCTTGGGAATTACGGGTACATTGGGGCACTTCTCGCGGGTGTGCTTTTTGTCTCTGTTTTTACCGTTGCAAGCGGCATTGTAATTCTTTCAATCCTTGCGCAAACACTTTCTCCTCTTGAGATAGGACTTATTGCAGGCGCGGGTGCGGTTTTGGGTGATTTTGTAATCTTCCGCTTTATAAAAGACAATCTAATCGAAGAGGTCGCACCTCTTTATCGAGAGCTCGGAGGCGCGCATCTCACAAAGCTTCTGCATACTAAATACTTCAGTTGGACCCTCCCCGTTATTGGCGCCTTAATTATTGCCTCGCCGTTTCCTGACGAACTGGGGATAAGTTTAATGGGGTTATCGAGGATTAAAACTTACCAATTTCTTCTTCTTTCTTTTATTTTAAATTCAACCGGAATCTTCTTGATAATCTCGGCAGCGCGACTAATCACTTAACATCAAACCAATCTATTGGTGTCGCGTCGTCCGGCTCGCCGTTGTAGTTGACCGTAATTTCCTCTCCCTTTTTTATAGGCCGGATGGCCCGATAAACCATCGTGCCGCGGCCATAGTTTTGTTTCCAATCAGCATTGGGATTAAAAGAATGGTTGTAGATTGATCCGTAGCCTAAGACCACAGATCCACTCCGAGTACTTCGCCAGGGATAAATATAATGCTCTAAAACAGTGCCCTTACAGCGCTTCCTTTCGCGCGGCGTCAAGTGTATCACGGGACAAGGCTCGATAACCTCGCCCTTTTTGAAATTTTTTAGAGCAAATACTCCTCGGTCTTTATGTGGTATTTTTCGAACCTCAACGTGGTATCTCATCCCCTTGTTCCCTTTCAAGCTCCACAAAATAAGTCATTTTCTTGCCTTCTTTAAGACAAACCGGACAATCAGCTTGTACACATCTACCCTCTATTAAGGGGACGCGTGGCCTGATTGTATGTGTCAACGCAGTATCCTCCTCTGACCAAATAGCCCATCCGCTTTGGATTATTTGCCTGAGGCCTTCGGGAACCCCGTGGTTCGTACATCGAATAGCTCACCTGCCGGCTGCTGCATATGCCTGAAGTTTCTTGTCTAAGCCGAGTTGTTCCTTTGATACCGCATCCTCTTCCATAGTCTTCCATTAATCCATATAATCCTGCAGTTTTTTCCTGCGGGATGGGTGCTTCAATTTTCGAAGCGCCTTTGCTTCTATTTGACGAATACGCTCGCGAGTTACGCCAAATTCGCGGCCAACCTCCTCAAGAGTCATCGGCTTGTTTCCATTTAATCCAAACCTAAATTTTAAAACCTTTGCTTCCCGATCTGAAAGAGTCCGCAAAACTTCCTCTAAATTCTCCTTCAAAAGCTCTCTTGAGGCTTGATCAACAGGAGAGGGTTGGCTTGTGTCCTCAATAAAATCTCCGAGGAAACTGTCTTCATCATCTCCAACTTTGGCGTCAATTGAAGTTGTTTCTTGGGCAATTTTAAAAATCTCACGCACTCTCTCAGGGCTTAAGTCCAACTCGCTTCCAATCTCCTCTGCTGTTGGCTCACGCCCTAATTCCTGCATTAAGCGGCGGGAAATACGAAAAAGCTTGTTGATCGTCTCAACCATGTGAACAGGGATTCTGATTGTCCGCGCCTGATCAGCAAGGGCTCGGGTTATTGCCTGTCTTATCCACCAAGTTGCGTAAGTTGAGAACTTATAGCCTTTCCGCCAGTCAAACTTCTCAACCGCCCGGATAAGCCCTTGATTGCCCTCCTGAATCAAATCGAGAAGAGACAAGCCTCGACCGACATACTTCTTGGCAATCGAAACAACAAGCCTTAGGTTTGCTTGAGTAAGCCTTGCTTTTGCCTTTTTGTCATGCTTCTCGGATCTTTTGGCTAACTCTACCTCCTCCTCCGCAGTCAAAAGACGGACTCGCCCAATCTCGCGTAAATACTGCCTCACAGGGTCAATCGAGACACCCTCATCAAGCCTAGTTAAGGCTTCTATCTCGCGCTCAAGCTCCTCTGGAGTCTGCTTATCCTCAAGAAGCTCACCTTCTGTGACCGACTCAAAAACATCAACGCTCTCGGCAAGAAGAAGAAGATAGAGCTCATCTAGCTCCTCTAGCCTAGACTCAGCATCGGGAAAAACCTCGAGGATATCATCCTGGGTTAAAAAGCCCTGTTCCTTACCTTTTTCTAAAAGATCGAGTGTTGCTTTTCGTAACTTAGCCATGTAAACAAGTTTGTTTTCTATCGAAAATAAGTCTCGCTCACTTAGCCATATTTCCTCTTACTTAGCCTCAAGTTGAGTCAGGCTGCTACTTATTTTCGCTAGTTCAGACTCAAGAGCGTTCAAAGCCTGTTGTTTCCCACTCCGCTCGAGAGTCTTAATTTCCTCTGTAAGCCGGCCCATCCTTTCCCGCATGTCCAAAATCTCGAGAGCGCGGGAGGTATTTTTGATTTCGTCTTCTCCTTTGTCCAAGTTTAACTTCTCGACATCTGATAAAACAAGAGTTGCAAAAAAATCAACCAGTTCTGCGGGTATATCTTTTACAAATCTAGAAAATTTAAGCTTGCTGTGCCTTTTAGCCCAGGAATTAAACTCCTCAATAAGCCTTGATGCTGCCGGAGTTTTAATAAGAGCTTTTACTTTTGCTTCCTGCAAAATCTTTGGATTTGTTTGGAAAGCTAGAGTCAAGAGGTACTCTTCCAAAACGTCTCTTTTAGTTTTTACCTGTGCTGCTTTGGGAAATTCTTCTGCCTCTTCTTTTTTAACTCCTTTTTGTTTAGCAACCTGATCTGCAACAGCCTCCTCTGGTACGCCAAGACGCTCTGCAACTTGTCTTACACAATGCGCTTTAACTATCTCATCCTCGATTTGAGCCAAGATTGGAGCAAGTTCTCTCCCAATCCTACCCTTCCCTTCGGTCGTTGTTGCGTCAAATCTTGCAAAACTTGAGTTTATCAAAAAGTCATAAATATCCTCCGCTCTCTCAATTGCCTTCCGGAACTCTTTCGGGGCTTTCTTTGCCATCTCATCAGGGTCTTTGTACTTTCCTAAGTCATCATACTTTCTTAAGTCGTGTTCATCCCCTAGGCGAACAACCCTTTGTTCCAATCCCGCTTTCTGTACAATTTCTATCCCGCGCCTCGCGGCTTGGTCTCCTGCTATATCCGAGTCAAGGGCCAAGCGAACCTGCTGACAAAAACGTGAGAGAAGAGAAGCTTGCTCCGGGGTTAGGGCAGATCCTTTGATGGCAATAACGTTCCTAACCCCCGCCTGAAAAGAAGAAATAGCATCCAGCTCTCCTTCAACAATGACTGCAAAACCCGCCTTCTTAATATCCTGCTTTGTAATCTCTAGACCATAAAGAATATGGCCCTTTTTATAAACCAAGGTGTCTGGGGTATTTATATATTTTGCAACCTCCCCCCTATCCTCAATTACTCTGCCGGCAAACCCTAAAACGTTCCCGTGGTGATCTTTTAACGGGAAAATTATCCTCGCGCGGAACCGGTCAAAATAGCGGCCATCCTTCTTGACTACAACCCCCGCTTTTTCTACCACCTCTGGCTTGTACCCTTTTTTTACAGTCAAAAATTGAAAGGCGCTGTCAGGAATATCCGGGGCAAATCCTAAACCAAAGACCTCTATTGCCTCATCTCCAACCCCGCGCTTTTTCAAATAACTAAGCCCACTTTTACCTATTGGATGAGAAGTTAAAAGATAATGGTAGAACTCAAGAAGAGTATGGTTGAGTTTATAGATCTCTTCTTTCTCAGCAAAACCGGAGTAGCCTAGGCGCGGCGCAAGTTTCACTCCAGCCCGTTGCGCCAAAAACTTTAGAGCCTGGGGAAAATCAAACTTTTCATATTCCATAAGAAAACGATAGGCATCTCCTCCCAACCCGCACCCGAAACATTTAAAGATCTGAAGCTCCGGCGAGACCATAAACGAAGGAGTTTTTTCGCCATGGAAAGGGCAAAGCGCGCGAAAGTTTGTGCCAGCGCGTTTAAGCTCGATGAATTCTCCGATAAGCTCGACAATATCGGTTTTTCTTTTTACTTCTTCTATTTGATCCTCTGCCATGGTAATTTGGGGGCATTAGGAGGCAGGGGCGGAGCGTAATAATTTCTTCGAAATTAAACGCTCCAGCCACGTTTAAATTGCTTTACAATTTATTACGTGGCGGAGGGTACAGGATTCGAACCTGTGCCGCCCATACGGGCGAACGGTT
>CAZLZK010000017.1:0-17880 GCA_964564005.1 uncultured Gammaproteobacteria bacterium | reverse complement strand
GTTTGAAAGTGCTTCATTGCTAAAATTTTTGTCGGAGCCATAACAGCCGATTGAAACCCGTTCTCTGCCGAAATAAAACAAGCAAGAGCTGCAACAACTGTTTTTCCAGAGCCTACATCTCCTTCAAGTAGCCTATTCATCGCATAAGTTTTAGAAAGATCGTCTGCAATCTCTCTTATTGCTCGTTTTTGGGAAAGGGTTAAGTTAAAGGGCAACTGGTTTATGAATTCTAAGACCTTTTCTTGGTCGACGGTGAGCCTGTGGGCGAGTTGGTTTTTCGTCCAGTCTTGCCTCCTGGTTAAAGACGTAAGGTGAAGACGGAAGAACTCATCAAACGAAAGCCTACGTCTTGCTTCCTCGGCCTCCTCTAAAGTTTTTGGGAAGTGGATTTTCTCTAAAGCCTGCCGAAGTTCTAAAAATTTATTTTGCTCACGAACGGCATTTGGAAGGAATTCTTCAATCTCGCGAAGTGCTTCTGGGAGTATCGTGGCAATTCGGGAACGAAGCCATTTTGAGCTTAATCCGTAAGTCTCAGGGTAAACTGGAACAAGGCGGCCTGTGTGGACAGTGTCTTGTCCGATTGTTGAAAGCTTTTCGTAACTAGGCGAGATAAAAGCTTTCTTCCTAGAGAACCAACCAATCTTTCCTGAGAGAGAAACCCAAGTTCCGGGAGTGAGAGTTTTTACCAAGAACGGTTGGTTAAACCAAGTAACTTCAATTGCTCCTCCTCCGTCCGATAAAGTTGCGGTCTGGATCTTTCGCCCCCCTCGGGTGTAGATATTTTTGATTGCAGTCACCTGCCCTTTTACCGTTGCGGTTTCTCCTGGCTGTAAACTTTTAACATCCGAGATTAGGGTATAGTCTTCGTAGCGATGGGGGAAGTGATAGATGAGATCCCTAACAGTTTCAATCCCTAGTTTTTTTAGCCTTGTTGCTAAGCGCGGGCCAACAGAAGGAACGTATCTGACAGAAGAGTTTATGTCCATTCTTATGGAGGAGATCACATCCATGGCAAGGAAAGTATAGCACCACTAATTTTAGAAGGCGTAGAGAAGCGGAATAGCCAAGGAGCTTAAGACAATTGCCAATCCCCCGATTATTGCCAGAATTGTCCAAAACATTTTGTGTTTTTTAGAGAGTCTCATTTCGAGTCCACGAGAAACAAGCTCTGCTTTAGTCGAAGACCAAGCTTCGCTTATTTTTGTAGTTCAATCTTTAAAAATCTATGTTTTCCAATCCTTAGAGTTCCCGGGCCAGTTATACTAACTGTTTCTTGGTCAACTTTCTTTCCCTCCCACTCTACCCCACCCTGCTCGATAAGTCGTCTTGCTTCTGATTTACTTTTTACTGAACCCGAGTCGACCAAAATGTCAACAAGTTGGACGGCGCTTTTAATTGTGTGCACAGATATATTCTCTGGTATTTCCCCTTTTTGAAATGTTTCTTCCCATTTGTCTTTTGCTGCCGCAGCTTTTTCCTGACCATGGAATTGCCTTGCCACATCAAGGGCCAATTCTTTCTTTGCTTCCATCGGGTGGACTTTGCCTGATTTTATTCCCTCCTCAGTTTCCGAAACTTTCCCTAAATCCATATCGGTAACCAATTCCATATAGCTCGGGATGTGCTCATCGGGAAGTGCCATAAGTTTTCCAAACATATCCTCTGCGCTATCGTCTAACCAGACTGCATTACCACGAGACTTACTCATTTGTTGACCATCAGTTCCCATAATCATTGGCGTTGTCAAGACAAACTTTTCCCTATTGTTCATTTTCCTTTGCAGCTCGCGCCCGATTAACATATTAAATTCTTGGTCTGTTCCACCAATTTCTAAGTCAACGTCCAGAACGACGGAATCGTACCCTTGTAGAAGTGGGTACATTGTTTCGTGGTACCAAACAGTATCTCCTTGATCTATTCTCCGCTGAAACACTTCCCGTTTAAAAAGCTGGACGGAGGAAATATTTGAAGCAATATTTATTATTTCTTTTAAAGTTAACGGGATAAGCCAGTCGCCATTTTGTTTAATTTTTATTTTGTCCCAATTGACAAGAGGAGATACCTGCTTTTTCCAATCCTTAATGTTTTCGTCAATCTCTTTTTGGGTGATTAAAATTCGACCAGTGCTTCTTTGAGAGGGATCGCCAACCAACACGGTACCGGTGCCGAACAAAAAAATCACTTCGTGTCCAGCGTTGGCAAAATCCATCAACTTTCTTATACCTACAGAATGTCCGAGATGAAGCCTTGCCCCTGAGGGATCAAAGCCTTGATACAACCGAATCTTTTTTTTGGACATGAGCTCCGCCAGGCCACCTTTACTTGGTAAAACATTTGCAACACGCCTTCCTAAAATATTGTCCATAGTTTGATTTTATATGTTTACCTCCCCTTTCGTCAAAGCCCTGTATAATTCTCCGTTCTACTTAGTGTGGTAGAAAAAGGGTGGAGAAGCCTCCATACGTTGTCTAGTTTAATTTTGCTATAATTTGTTAGTAATGGCTTGGAGATCTGCCCGTAGGCGCTATCACCCTCAGTACACAAGGTACCGGCGGCGCGGCCGTGCGAGTATCTTTTATAGACTAGCGCTTTTTTCATTTTTGGGAGTCCTTGGGCTATTTCTAATCTTCGGAGTGGTATTTCCCCTTTTCGCCCTAGATCTTCCCTCCCCCGATAAGATTGTGCGACGCGAGGGGTTTTCAACTAAGATCTACGATCGAAACGGTATTTTGCTTTACGATATTTTTGCGAATCAGAGGAGGACCGCTGTTGATATAAAAGATGTTCCCCTATACCTTCAGAAAGCAACTATTGCAATTGAGGATAAAAATTTTTACAAGCACGGCGGCTTTGACCCGACCGGAATTTTGCGCGCGGCCGGCAATACTGTTCTTAAAGGGAGGCTACAAGGCGGATCAACCCTGACCCAACAATTGGTTAAGAACGTGTTGCTGACAACAGAGCGGACCCTTCCTCGAAAAATCCGCGAGTTTATTTTAACCGTTCAAATTGAGAGAAAGTACACAAAGGATCAAATATTGCAGATGTATCTTAACGAGGCTCCCTACGGAGGGACTGCCTGGGGGGTTGAATCGGCAGCAGAAACGTATTTTGGAAAGACAGTTGCGGATCTTGACCTAATTGAGTCAGCTATCCTTGCGGGTCTTCCTCAACGGCCTACCACTTATTCTCCATATGGAACGAACCCCCAAGCTTATATAGGGCGAACTCAAGATGTTTTGCGCAGGATGAGGGAGGATGGATATATTACAAAGGAGCAGGAGCAGGAGGCAGGAAAGGGATTGTCTCGGGTTGAATTTATCGGCAAGGGTGCAAGTTTTAAAGCTCCGCACTTTGTTACTTATGTTCAAAACCTTCTTGAGGAACGATATGGGGAGGCACTTGTTCAGCAAGGAGGGCTTAAGGTTACGACAACTTTGGATTGGGATTTACAGGAAAAGGCTCAGGGGATTGTTAGCGAAGAAATCGCGAAGGTTGAGAACCTTCATATTACGAATGGTGCGGCGGTCGTCATTGATCCTCAAAATGGCGAGATCTTAGCAATGGTCGGCTCTAAGGATTTTGCCGCAAAAGATTACGACGGCCAGGTTAACGTCACTCTCTCGCTTCGTCAACCTGGATCGGCGATAAAACCAGCAACCTATGCTACGGCGCTTAAAAAAGGATATACAGCCTCGACTCTTCTTATGGATACCCCGACAGTCTTTCCCGGAGGTGATCAACCGGAATACCGTCCTTCCAACTATGACGGGAAGTTTCGCGGTCCCCTTCAAGTTAGATATGCGCTTGGCAACTCAGTCAACGTCCCGGCTGTAAAGATGCTGGCCCAAGTTGGAATAAAAGATATGATGCAAACGGCGTTTGATTTAGGAATTAAGACCCTCGAGCCGACAAAAGAGAACCTTGAGCGGGTTGGACTTTCTGTAACCTTGGGCGGTGGGGAGATTCGGCTTCTTGATATGACTGGGGCGTACGGAGCTTTTGCCAACGGCGGAAGAAGATTTGATCCGGTTGCAATTCTTAAAGTTGAGGATCAGAAAGGCAAAGTTTTGGAGGAGTATAAAACTGGGGACGGCAGAAGGGTTTTGAGCGAAGGAGAGGCGTTTATGATTTCGAGCATTCTCTCCGACAACAATGCTCGCTCGGATGTTTTTGGCACAAACTCGGCTTTGGTCGTTCCCGGACGAACTGTTGCCGCAAAGACCGGAACGACCAATGATAGACGGGATAACTGGACAATTGGTTGGACGCCACAAGTTGTTGCTGGTGTGTGGGTGGGAAATAATGATAATTCCCAAATAAAGCAAGTTGCCTCAGGCGTCTCGGGTGCAGCCCCCATTTGGAGGAGGATCATTACGGAGGCTTTAGCAGGAAAGCCAAATGTTAATTTTGAAATTCCCTCCTCGGTCGTTACAGCCGAAGTTGATAGCATCTCGGGCTTTAGGGCACATGACGGCTATCCTTCTCGCACAGAATATTTTATTAAAGGAACTGAACCAACTGGCGAGGATCCCGTACACACTCGGCTTAAGCTTTGCAAAAGCGAAGGGAAGTTGGCGACGCCTTCCCAGGTTGCGGCGGGAGATTATGAAGAAAAGGAGTTTATAGTTCTTAGAGAGGAAGACCCAACAGGCTCAGCGAATCGTTGGCAAGAGGGAATTCTGGAGTGGCTGGGAACTCAAGGTGATTCCCGTTATCACCCGCCAGGTGATTATTGCGGATCAAGCAATCCAATTAATGTTGAGTTTTTGACGCCGAAAGATAAAGACCAGGTAAACAGTAATTCTTTTGAGGTAAGAGTTGATCCTCGCTCGTCAACGGACATTGTTCAAGTTGAGATTGAGCTTGATGGAGTAAGGCAGGCCACACTTACTGCTGCACCATGGAAGATGACTTTGACTGCCGCAGATGGCACTCACGAAATTCGTGCAAAGGCAAAAGATAAAGACGGCCACGAATCTGACCGGAAAATTCATATAGGCGTTAAAGTTCCTTACTCCTCCCCTTCTCCATCTCCAACCCCTTCGCCAACACCGTAATTTTATATTGTGGCCTTTTGCGGCTATTTAGCTCTCGCGTGGAATTTGTTTGTGGCCTTCTTGGTAATCTTCCTACGGAGGATCAGAACGTCTTTGTTGGTTAATGTCTTTTTAGGGTTTTGGTAAGAGATTCTCAAGGTTCTTGTATTTTGGTAGGTGTCGACAAGGTCGACCGATACAATTTGTTTATCAACTGCTCTAATTGCTTTTATAACACCACTGACCAAAGTGCGCGGCGGAAGGACTAAAGACATATCTTCAATTTGTGCTGGATATTTAGGGGTGGGTTTATAAGTAAGTGGCATAGTCACCTTTCGCAACACTTCAACATCAAATTCATAGTAGGGGAGACCGGACTCCCGGAGGGTTCCAAATTGTCCTATCTCTTGTTTTTTAGTAATAATCGCCAACCTGTGGTGTGGGAGAAACATCCTTGCGTCCTCGGGAACAAAATCGGCTGGAATATGTAGTTCCTCAAAGAGAGCTTCGACAATTCCTTTTGCCTCTTCAAAGCTTGTGTTTCCGAAAATTCCAGCGAGCATCATTTTTTCCTCAGGGAGATGGCTGCGCACTGGAAGATACACATTGCTCATCTCGAAGAGGTGGAATTGAGTGTCTATCCCTGTATTTTGTTTGACTGCCTCAACAAGCGAAGGAGCCAGAGAAAGTCTTAAATATTCAGAATCACTCCCCAATGGATTTTTAAGTTTTAGAACCCAGGAAGGATCAACTTTGTCGTGAGCAACCAGTGAGGAGGTGTAAACCTCTACTCCACCCCATCCTTTAAGGGTTTGTTTTACTTTTGTCTCAAATTCGAATGGAGAATCGGCAATAGGGTCCGGGATCGCTCCCGCGATCAGCGTGGTTGGCAAATTGTGGTATCCATAGAGTCTTGCAACTTCTTCTACTATATCCTCGGGAATATCAATGTCGTTTGCGCGAAACGATGGCACAGAGCAAATGAGTGTCTCTCCGTTCCATTGAAGAGAGAATCCTAGAGAAGTAAGAATCTTGGTTATTTCCTCCTTAGAGATAGTAACACCCAATCGTTGTTCTATAAATTGGTGTTCTACTTCTATTTTTTTTGGCTGATAAGGTCTTGGGTAGAGATCCAAGACCCTAGCCTCAGGCTTGCCTTCGGCAAGCTCCACAAAAAGATCGATGCCGCGTCTTATTGTAATCTCGACAAGCTCGGGGTCAAGTCCTTTTTCAAAAAGCGAGGCTGCCTCAGATCTTTGGGCCAAAAGCATAGAAGTACGCCTTATATTGACAGGATTATATGTTTGAACAAAGAAAAGAACATTTTTTGTATTTTCATCGACCTCGGAATTTTTACCTCCCATAATTCCGGCAAGGTCGATTAAGCGCTGAGCGCCATCTTCAATTACAATGTCTCCGCCGGGGAGAAGATGTTTTTTACCATCAAGAGTGGTTAATGTCTCACCTTCTTTGGACTCGCGCAGGACCATTTTATGCTGCAGGATCTTGTCATAATCAAAAGTGTGTGTTGGCTGCCCCAGCTCATGCATAAGGTAGTTTGAGATATCAACGATATTGTTGATTGGCCGAAGACCCACTCCTTTTATTCGTTCTTGTATCCGAGATGGGGAATTTTTGGTCTTTACATCTCGAATAAGAATTGCGCTAAAACGAGGACAGAGTTCGTGGTCGACAGTTACATCGAGATAATCCACCTGCGGCACTAATTCCTGGGAGGCCTTGGTCTTCAATGGAATGAACTGGGCCTGAATTTTAAATCTTGGTAAAATTGTAGCTCCCTCTCGTGCGATCCCTATGACTCCTGCAGAATCGACACGGTTTGTGGTGACTTCAATAGAATAAACAAAGTTTGTCTTCGAATAAACAAAATCATTTCCCGCTTTTTCGACCTTCTCAACAGACGGACCACATAAGGAGAGGCACTCAGCGATTTTATTTGGTGCCGCCTTTGTCTTTAAAAATTCTCGCAGCCACAAGTCTGGTATTAAAATATCCATCTATTCTTTTACACTCTTACGTAACGGTGTAACCCCTAGAATTGCTTTAGAAATCTTAAATCTGAAGTATACAAAGTTCTTATGTCGTCAATTTTAAGCCCAGATTTCATGAGGAGTACCCGTTCTACCCCCCAACCAAATGCAAAACCGGTATATTTTTTAGGATCAATACCGCCATTTTTTAAAACCGTGGGGTGAACCATCCCTGCCCCTCCTAGTTCTAGCCACCCTCCTTTGCAGAGTTTACAACCCCTGCCATTACAGACTCCACATGTAACATCGACTTCAAAAGAGGGTTCAGTGAATTGGAAATGAAACGGACGTAGTCGTGTTTTTCGCTCTGGTCCAAAGAAATTTCTTGCAAAATAGTCGAGTGTGCCCTTAAGGTGTACGATTGAGATGTCGTGGTTCACAACTAGCCCTTCAAATTGATGAAACATTGGGATATGCGATACATCAGATTGCCTGCGATAGCATTTGGCAATGTTGATCATCCTTATGGGTGCCTGCCTGCCGGTAGGCAGGGCTTCTTTCACTCTTTGCATCTCTCGCATTTGGCCTGATGACGTGTGGGGAGTTAAGACCATCTCACCATATTTAGGATGAGGGGAAGCATCAACGAAAAAAGTTTCCCACTCATCCCTTGCCGGATGGTCTTTGGGCATGTTTAAAGACTCAAAAGCAAACCAGTCCCACTCAACCTCGGGATAGCGAACTCTCACAAATCCTATCTTTTCAAAAGTTTTGGCAATCTCCTCAATTGCTTGGGTTACCAAATGAAGGTGTCCCCTGTTGGGTTTAATTCCTGGCACAGTTGGATCAAACCATTTGCCTTTTGCCTCTCCTGCCAAAAGTTTTTCCTGCTGAGCACTTAGTGCTTCCTCGATTGCTCCTTTTGCGTCGTTTAGCAAACGCCCTATTGCGGACTTCCTGCTTTCAGGGAGTTGACGTAGCGCCCGCAAGATTTTGTTAAGTTCTCCCTTGCGCCCCAAATAAGAGATGCGAAGAGTCGCAAGCTCCTCCTGACTCTGTGCACTAATTATCTGCGCCAATGCCTCGTTTCGTAAGTTTTGGATCCTTTCATCCATGTTAGCTTTAAGATTACCACAAAAAACCTCTCGACTTTAAGGGAGGTTGCCTAAGCCGTAAAGCCCCCCTTACTTTTGAGAGGTAAAGCCTGCAAACTTCTTTGTTTTTTCAACTATCTTTTCGAAAGCTTGGGGGTCGGTAATTGCCATATCGGCAAGAATTTTCCTATCAATTTCGATTTTTGCTTTCTTTAAACCATTGACAAACCTACTGTATGGGAGATCGTGTTCTCGGACGGCAGCATTTAATCTCTGTATCCAAAGGCGGCGGAAATCCCGCTTTCTATTCTTCCGACCGACGTAAGCGTACTGGCCAGCATGCAGTACAGCTTCTTTTGCAACCTTGTAACGCTTTCGCCTGCTATCGCGAAAGCCTTTTGCCGACTTTAATATTTTGTTGTGCCGCGCTCGTCGCGGGCTTTTGACTCTTGCCATTTAATTCTCCTTAGTCTTTCAGTAAAAAGCGAACGACTCCAATGTAATATCCTGTATGGTAGGTTTCTGTTAACCTTCGCAAAAACACTTGCTTGCTTTACTCCTTTAAATGCGCCAGCAGTTTGGCGAAAATAAAAATTAAGGCGTTTCTCTTTTTTGGCCATCTTTTCGTAGTCAAGCTATGCTTATACTAAGTCAAGCTATGCTTATACGCCCAATATATTTCTCAACTTCCTCTCGAATTTCCCACTAACCAGAACAGCCCTTTTTAACTTCCTCGACCTACTCCTGGATTTACTGGCTTTAAGATGGCGACCAAAACTTTGGCGCCGCAAAAGCTTCCCGGTTCCGGTAATTTTGATACGACGGAGTACTGACTTGCGAGTTTTCAATTTCATCTTTTTTGCCATAGCTTCGATTTCGCTCACCACGCTTATTTAAGTGGTGCCAAAGTCATTAACAACTGCCTTCCTATGAATTTTGGCTGAACGTCGACTTTTGCAATATCCTTTGTATCCTCCACGACTCTCTTTGCGATTTCATACCCAAACTCTTTGTGTCCCATCTGTCGCCCCGTAAAACGAACAACAACCCGGACTTTATACCCCTCTCCTAGGAATTCGTTAATCCGCCCCACGCGTACTGCATAATCATTATTGGCAATGAAGGGCGTTAACCAAATTTCTTTTTGCTCTGTACCTTTCTTTTCTTTCTTGCGCGCTTCCCGCTCTTTTTTCTCCTGCTGATACTTAAATTTTGCAAAGTCTATAATCTTTGCTACAGGAGGTGCAGCTTTTGGCGCAATCTCGACAAGATCCAATCCCTGCTCCTGTGCAATCTTGAGAGCCTCGCTTAACGAAAAAACTCCAAGCTGTTTTCCCAAAGAGTCAATGACTCTAAGCTTAGGAGCTCTAATATTCTGGTTTGCCCTCCAGAATGTCCGCTTTTGGTTGTAATACGATCTTCCGGCCAACGTCTTTTACCTTACAGATACTATCACAAAAGGCTCTTGGATGCAATTTCCTTTTTAATGTTTGTAATAAATGTTTCTAGAGGACACTGGCCATAATCCTTGCCCGATCGGCCACGCTCCGAAACAGTCTTATTTTTCTCCTCCTTGTCCCCGACGATGAGCATATAAGGTATTTTTTGAAGTTGGGCATCTCGTATTTTTGCCTTCAGGGTTTCACTTCTTCCATCTATTTCGGCTCGTATGCCCGCCTCCTGCAATTTTGCCAAAACTTTTTCAGCATATTTTGTATTGCGGTCGGTAATTGGCAAAACTACTGCTTGTACTGGCGCAAGCCAAACCGGGAAGTTTCCTGCAAAATGCTCTATAAGAATTCCAATAAACCGCTCTAGTGATCCGTAAATTACTCGATGGATTACGACTGGGGTTTTTTGTTGACCATGGCCATCTTGGTATTTTAAATCAAAACGCTCCGGGAGCTGAAAATCGAGTTGTATCGTCCCCATCTGCCACTCCCGCCCCAAGGCGTCTTTCATTAAGATGTCAATTTTCGGGCCATAAAATGCTCCATCTCCCTCAAGGATAAAATGCTCTTTGCCACTTTCCTCTAGAATCTTTTTGAGCGCTGCTTCAGCCTTATCCCAGGTTTTTCCGTTCCCTAAAAACTCATCAGGCCGTGTCCCCAACCTCAAGCGATACTGAAGACCAAACAGTGAATAAAAGTCGTCAGCGATTTTCAAGATTTTTTCGTACTCTTTCTCGACCTGGTTCTCGGAGACGAAAATGTGCGCATCGTCCTGCTGCATTTTTTGGACACGAAATAATCCGCTGAGTGTCCCAGATTTTTCGAGTCGATGTAATATATCTGTATCCGCAAGTCTTAAGGGTAAGTCTTTATAACTTCTTGTCTGCGACGCGAATACTACCATTGCATTAGGGCAGTTCATTGGCTTTACACCATACGTGATGTGCTCGTCGACAGGAATAATAAACATACTGTCTTTGTAAAATTCCCAATGTCCGGAAGTTTCCCAAAGCCTTTTTTCGTTGATAAGAGGAGTTGAGATTTCAAGGTAACCGCTGGCTCGGTGGTAATCTCTCCAGAAGTCTACTAGTGCATTTAAAATGATTAGGCCATTTGGTAGCCAATAGGGCATGCCGGGCGCTGTTTCGTGGAACATAAATAGCTCTAATTCCCGCCCCAACTTTCTGTGATCCCGCTTCTTTATCTCTTCCAGTTGCCAGAGATGTTTTTCCAATTCGGCTTTGGTTGGCCACACTGTCCCATAGATTCTAGTTAGCATTGGGTTCTTTTCCGATCCTCGCCAATACGCTCCAGCCATGTTTAATAGCCTAAAGTGGCCGATTTGATTGGTTGAAGTGACATGTGGACCACGGCAAAGGTCGGTAAAATTTCCTAAAGTGTAAAAACTGACGGTGTCGGCCTTCTTTTTGACTTCGTGCTTCTCGCTCGGCGCCTCCTCTTCTTCAACTCGGGTATCGCCTGTTTTTTTGATTTGTTCTATAAGTTCTGCTTTATACTCTTGCTGGTCTCCTTGCATCTTAAGGAGAGCTTCCCTGATTGGCATTTCCGAATGCACAATCAGCAGTCCCTTTTTCTTTATCTCCTCCATCTTTCGCTCAATCTTGGGAAGGTCTTCGGGGTCTAGTTTTACGGGAAGATCAAAATCATAATAAAAGCCGTTTTCAATTGCCGGGCCAATACCGAATTTTGTTTCTGGCCAAAGTTCTTTGACCGCAGCGGCCATTAGATGTGCCGTCGAGTGACGCATATTCCGGAGTACGTTTTTATCTTCCATAATTGTCTTTGTCTCTAGTGTAAAGGCAGATTTTGTTGACCGTCTAATTCGCCAGGTGTAATTTGTTTAAGCAACTCCGATGTCTGGCTAAATTCTTGGAAGAATTTTCCGATTGCCGGGAGGATTCCGAGTTGATTAAGGATATAAAGCAGAATGCCGACTACCACAGTGAATCCAACAAAAGTGCCTAGACTCCAGGCAATACCCCCAAGGAAGTTTTGGTAAAGCATTTGCCCCAGGGGCCTATTTATTCTATCCTTTGGTTCCACAAGTAAAGTATAATAAGTTGGAGATGGAAATCCAAGTGGGACAAAAAGCCCCGGATTTTTTGCTTCCTGACCAAAACGGTAGGAAGCACAAACTTTCGGATTACAGAAAGAATTGGGTGCTTCTGTACTTTTACCCCAAGGATGATACTCCCGGGTGTACAAAAGAAGCTTGCGGTATTAGAGATAGCTTTGCTGGATTTAAAAAAGCAGGTATTGTGGTTTTAGGAGTAAGCAAAGACTCTTCAGCAAGCCATAAAAAATTTGCTGAGAAATACAAACTTCCTTTTACTCTTCTTGCAGATCCAGAAGGAGAAATTATAAAAAAGTATGGCGCTTGGGGGCCTAAGAAATTTATGGGAAGAGAGTATTTCGGAACGCATCGCACGTCTTTCCTTGTTGACCCTAAAGGTAAAATTGCAAAAGTTTACAAAAACGTTAAACCAGAAGTACATGCAAGTGAAGTTATTTCAGAGTTTTAATTTGGAGAGTGTTTTTGTCTAAAATTTCCCGAAGCTTTTCATACCAAATCCCATATCCTTCTCCGCTCGGGTGAAGCATGTCAGGCGCATGAAATTTTTTTGGATCTTTTAAAAAGGGATCATCTTTTCTTTCGGTAAAGAGATCAACGTAAAGTACGCCGTTCTCTTTTGCGGTTTGCATAAAGATTTCTCGAGCAGACCTTGCTCTTTCGGTATAAATCCACCCAATCGGCCATGGGAAAAATGGTGCGTTTCCAACATTTCCGGTTGTTATCAATATAACCATGTCCCCCAGTTCTTTTGCCTGTTTAAGAGCTGATGCGGTATTTTCTTGCAGTTGTTCTAAGGGGGTAAAACGTAAAATATCGTTACCCCCGACCTGAAGAAGTATAAAGTCATACTTTTTACCCTTAACCGTCTCGAGCTGTTCTTCAACATCTTTCACTCGTACTCCCGTTTTGCCCAGGTTAACAATTTCTGCTTGAGGGAAATCTTCTCCTAACCGACCCGCAATGGAGGATTTTGGGTTTGCTCCTACTCCAACTGCGGTGCTGTCTCCAACTACGAGAATATGTACTGTTGCTTTGGGGTCTTCGCGCGAGAAAAGCACAGCGTTTCGCGAAAGATTGCGACCAATGTAAAATCTCCAACCCATCTGTAGCAACTCGAAGAGAAGAATAAGGACAAGAAGAATTGAAAACCAGAAAAACCACTTAATCGAAGACAAGCTTCGCTTAGAATATTGAGCAAACATTCTATAGCTTCAAAGCTTGAGTTATAGCCCCAGAGCTTGAATTACTTCGTCCGCTGAATTATAAGTTCCTCCCGGGAGCTTATCTGCAAACCACTTTTTATCCTCTTCGGAGAAATCCGATAGATTGTTACACTCCTTTACCAGATCTTCTTTTGTGGCCGGGTAACTTTGGTGGTTCTTTAAATGATCAATTGTACCGCTTTTATTCTGCATCAATATTCACCTCCCTTTATTGAAGTCCTTCCAAAACCATTTTATCAGAAGTCGATCATCAGGTACATAGCCTTGCTTGCACCGGAAAGACAAAATATGCTTTTAAGTGGACGACGTTGGGATTGAACCAACGACCTCTTCGATGTCAACGAAGCGCTCTACCACTGAGCTAGTCGTCCATGGCCTCGGCTATTAACTTTTTAACCTTCTGCCGTCCAGAGGACGGTCGTCCTTTGGACGAAGCTAGTCGTCCCTACGGGATTATTTTACCACACGAAGCGAAAATTCTGCTCTACCCTGCGGAGCGCTGAGAGTAGTCTTCGGGAGAAAGGAGACGTTTTGAGCCGGATTGGCCGACCTGGCCCCAGAAAGTTCGGCGCTTAGCCGCCCTTTGGTTATAGGATTGAAGCCAAAGCGAGGCATTTTCGATCTTCTTTCGGAAAGACCGGATAAACTCTCGCAATTTTTCAAAGAAGATAACATGGTAAACACCTGGGTTTGCGGGAGCCTGCAAAGTTGCAATCTCGGTTTCGCGAGAGAGTCCCTGTGTAGTTTTTGCTAAGCTTGCTACTTCCTGTACCAGCGCCCCAAGCTCCATTTTAAGATCCTGGCTTTTTTGCGCAAAAAGGACTTTTTCCTGCTCCCGGAGAGATTGTTCTTGCGCAAGCCTAGCTTTCAAAACCTGGTTTTCAGCCTTCTGCCCTTCGAGGACTGCATCTATATCTAAAGATTGTCCAGGGTTTATTTCGCCGCTTGCTCGAGCGGGAGGTTTTTCAAAACCAAAGAGTTGTCGCGAAAAATCTCTAGGAATTCCCGTAAAAACATCCTTTTTGACAGAATCAATAGCTGATCCGCCAATATCCCTCAAAGACTCAAGAAGGTTGTCCGTCTTGGGTGTCGGAGCTGTCCGAGCTTTTTTGCTACCCTGTCCCTTGGGATTCATAGGTAAAAGACTTAAGCAGAATGAGCCTATTTTAAGCTAAAGCAACCAAACTGTCAAGCGCTTTCCTGCGCAAGAGTATTGAGCGAACCAATTGCTTTTGATAGGGAGTCGGAGACTCCTTGGCCTTTTCGCCATTTTTACTTATGGCAGCATCTGTTGTCGTTATGATTTGTTCGATCTCAGCCTCAGTTACCTGGACCTTTTCTTCTTCGGCAACTCTATTTAGAGCAAGCTCAAGTTTGATTGAAGCTGCGGCTTGGGTTTGATACTCTTCCCTCAATTTTTCAATTGTTCGACCGGTTGAAGAGAGATACTGATCGATTGTCAAACCCAGCTTCTGTATCTGGTCCAAGAGACCGGAGAGTCTATTATTAACCTCTTCATCAAGCAAGACCTTGGGGATTTGAATCTCTGTATGCTCAACAAGGGTTTTGATAACTTTTTGCTCTTTTTCTTCTCGTGGTTCTTCCTTTTTCGCTTCACCTTTACCGGGTACCCAGATGTTGGCTGCTTTGGTCTCAGAGACCAACTTTTTGTAATCACCAAGCTTGACCTGTGGAAGCTCGCAGGTTATTGCGCGAATACTCCAATCTTTGCCTTCATCAGATGAAAGAAGCTCAAATCTGGGCGAGAGGATTGGCCGAATATTATGCTCTTTTAGAGCTCCAGAGTAGGCCTCAGGTAGAAGATGTTGGAGTGTATGCTCAGAAAGTTTTTGCTGGTCGATGTGGCGCATTGCAATATCGCGACTAACCTTTCCCTTTCTAAAACCAGGAATTTCAAGTTCCTCAATGGTATGGGAAAGAGCCGTTTCGCGGGCTTTCTGAACAGCACTTTGGGGAATTGTGATGGTTAGCTGAATCGTCCCATCACTTTGCCGCGCCAGAACGGCTTTTGCCTGCGCACTGGTTACTGTTTTCTGTCTACTGCTCTCTTCTGCCATTATGCGGGACATTGTACCACAAATCAGCCTTTGTGTTGAACCTTGAAGCGTGCGGGGTCAAATTTGGCTTGAGTGGGTTTTTGCTTACCAAATATCCTGCTTTTGAAATTATCTGGAGTTCTAAAGCCCAGACTCTGTCCCTGCTTGGTTTTCGAGAACTGTTTCATTTTCTTTTCTTCTGAATTGTACACCATTAACCTCTACGAGAGCGAGGCCGCCCAGATCTAATTGTCTAAGTGCGTCTCTGGCCAGTTTTTCCATATTAGGTAAACTGGGCATTTTGGTTGGTATTCCTAGCTTACCATTCGGCCCCTGGGGGCCGTAAGCCGGTGGCCACGTCCTAATCTCTGTAATTACTTTTGGTAGAATTCTTTCTGTCCCCATTTAGGCATACTATAATCTATCTTTTGCAAATTGGCAATTATTCACTAATTGTTTTGACTTTTCCATTTAAGGCCTCTCTTACCGCTTCGCGGTCTGACCAAGGATATTCTACCCCGTTATAAGCCATGCTTTTCTCATGACCTTTGCCGCAGATTACGACAATATCGCCTTTCTTTGCGATATCTATCGCGTGTTTAATCGCCTCTCCCCTTTCAGGTACTCGAAAATATTTATGCTTACCACGGACTCTTTTTGCTCCCTCGACCATTTGGTCTATGATATCGTTTACATCCTCACTCCTTGGGTCCTCGGCGGTAAAAATTGAAACGTCGGCAAGCCGGGTTGAAATTTCCCCCATCAGGGGGCGTTTTTCTACGTCTCGCTCGCCTGCACACCCAAATACCGCGATAAGTCGCGCGCCTCGAGGTTTTTTTGCAGATAAGGCACCCAGTATATTTTGAAGAGAGTTTGGGGTGTGTGCAAAATCGACAATTAGCCTCAGGCCGCGGTTATTTTGAACCGCTTCCATTCGCCCCTCTACGCCATGGAAACCTTTTACAGCTTCCCTGATTACTGGCCAGTCTATTTTTAGTGCGCGAGCAACCCCAACTGCTGCGAGGATGTTTGAAACGTTATAATCACCCACAAGTTTGGTTTCGAGTGTGTGTAGCTTACCGCCCTCGGATATGGAAAAGGTCATTCCAGAGTTCGCAAGTTTGATGTTGGTTGCACAAAGGGTAGCAGCATTTTTTATGCCATACGAGATGATGCGGCTTTCTTCTGGTACACTTTTCCTGAAGTAATCGAATGTTGTATCATCTCGGTTTAAGACTGCGGTTTTGACGCCACGGAAGAGCTTTGCTTTGGCGGCCTTATAACGCTCAATGGTTTTGTGATAATCCAAATGCTCATTCGTAACATTAGTTAAAACCCCGGCCCAAAAGTTTGCTCCCAAAAGCCGGTGTTGGTCTAGACCGTGTGAGGTTGCTTCAAGCACTACATACTTTACACCTTGGTCTGCTAATTTCCGGAGGAGCGGCTGAAGGATAGTTGCATCAGGGGTGGTTGTGTGAAAGCCTGTGTCGATTTTCTCGTCACCAAAAAAAGCAGCAACGGTTGATACTAGTGCTACTTTGAGCTCCGCCTTTCGTAAGATCTCGTAAATTAGGTGAGCGGTTGTAGTCTTGCCGTCGGTGCCAGTCACCCCGACGACCACGAGATTTCTTGCCGGATAACCGTTTTTAACAATCTCTCGTAAGGAGATCAGGAGATGCTTAAAGTTTTTGTACTTACCGCTCAGGTTCATCCAAGAGAAATTATACCACCTGAGGCTCAAACTTTTGATTTTCTCCAGCCGGAGGATATGGCCTCTTCTTCGGAGCAAAACCAACGCTCGCCCTTGTTTTCGTCAATTTTTGTGCGTTCATAGTACCTTTGGCCTAGCATGTGGTAAATCTTTTCTCCACTTGAGCTTATATTTCCTTTGATTGTGCATTCGATCTGGCTAGATTGAACCTGCGCACTAGGTGCTGTTCCCTGTTCACCACATATTCCCGGCTTCCACAGCCCACGCTCCGCCTCTCTCGCCTCTTTTTGTGCCGCAAGAAATTTATCGACGTACTTTACGTTCGGCGCATAAGTCGTAACTGTTGCAACGCCAGTGCGGACAAGCTCCTCGTTGACCAATGTTGTGTCGCGCCAAACATAGGCGAGCGATCTTCCGTATTTATCTTGTTTTTCAATGTCGGTTTCTAATTTTACTTTTTGGTTTTCGACAAGCTTTATATTAGCCTCTGTTGCCTCGCTTCCAAGGCATTGCCCGGGCTCCGGAGTGTCCACCCCTATGTAACGGACTCTTGTACCATCCCCAGTTTCGACAGTATCTCCATCGATGACGCGTGTAACGAGTACTCCCTCATCTGCCTTACTGTCTACATTGACTGCTTCTTGTACTTTTTGTTGTCCTTGTGACGTCGAAGTTTGAGAAGGTGGGATATAATCCTTACGCGGCGAAGACAAAAGTGTACCCAGAAAGAGGAAGGCAAACCCCGCGGCCACCAGCCACGGCAAGAGAAGTTTAATCTTTACGTTCTTTTTGCTCACCTTTTTGTTCTTTCGCGTCGTGCCTTTCTTCCTGTAGTTCTTTTGCCTTTTGGGCTGCTTCTGGCAGATCCTTCTTTATCTCATCTTTTATTTTCTCAAGGTCGTGCTTTGTCTCCTCGAGTTTCATAACAACTTCTTGTGCTTTTACCGGTTCGGTAATTTTAGGAAGGAGAACGGGTGTTGCCAAGGGTTTCTCGACTTCTGGTGTCGGAGTTGGGGTAGGTGTTTGTGTTACCACCGTAATTGGCGACAGCACAGGCTCTTGGACTTCTGGTGTTGGCTGCGGGGGAATTATCACTTGTGGTGCTGGGGATGTTAAGGGTTGCGCTGTTAGAGCCTCCTGTTGTGTAACGATATTTTTCTGATACTCCTCAATTTTGAAAAGCAGCTCACCGGCGGTTTGAGTATCACTTTTTTCAACA
>CAZLZK010000016.1:16459-18049 GCA_964564005.1 uncultured Gammaproteobacteria bacterium | reverse complement strand
GGTTGCCGAGATTATCCGCGAGATGAGTAGGCTCAAGTTCGGCCGCGACCGAGCGTTAGTTGAAGCAGAAGTGGCAAGAAGAGCGAAACTCTGAGCCTCTATGCTGTTTCTCCAGCCTTTGGTATAATTGACTTCACGGGCCTGTAGCTCAACGGCAGAGCGCCAAGCTTATACCTTGGATGTTGAGGGTTCGAATCCTTCCGGGCCCACAGCGTAAAACGTTCCACTCTCCATTTTTCTTCTTTGTGCTAAACTTAATCTTAACTGCCCACCCCGATTAGAAAGTAAACTTCTAACGGGATAAGCACGTTATACGTGCCATGAGCGAAGTGAAAGAAGTTGACACCCCTATTGAATCATCCATAGTAGCTGAAACTGTTCCTTCCCCTGCGGCCCTTCGTAGACTGGGTCTCCGGCGACCCGCCCCAGAAAAAAAAGATTACAGCCAAGAGGTAGATGATGAGTTTGGCAACGCGCACATCGAGGTTCTTCGGCCTTTAAAAGAGGTAAAATTTGAGGCACCGACATTAGATCATTATGGTCTGCCGACCGAGAGAAAGGAAGAGGAAGATTTTACTCCCCAGATAGCAGAAGATTTAGGGTATCTTTCCAGAACCCGGGGCTTGGAGACGGGGACAGAGAGAGCCCAAGTCCTCCAGGATATCGTAGATAGGATGACTCGCGGCACGGAGGTAGAAGCAAGGGTAGTCATCATGCATAAGGGTTCGCAACCCAACGGTTTTGTTATGCCCGATGGTACGATTTTTGTCGCACAGGCACTTATCAATAAACTTGGTAGCTTGGACGAGATCGGCGGGGTGCTAGCTCATGAAGTGGGACATCTTTTAAATAGAACATTCGAAAGGCAGATGCAATCACGTAGCATATTTAAATTAAAAGATTTTCTTGGTGTGGGGTGGGTGCACGAGATGGCCAGTGATGCCGCGTCTGTCGAACTTCTAGAAAAGGCAGGTTTAAACACTCTAGCATTTGCCTCGGCCATAGAAAAGATAGCTGGTGCCCGAAGAGGGTATGTGCATCAATCAGGACTTTCTCGAGCCTCGGAAAGTGTCGGACAACACTTAGCCATTCATTATGGTACAAGCGAAGTTACGGAAACGCCCAAACCCGTGATTTTAGATGGAGAGGCTAAAGAGACCAACCTTGAGGTATTTGAAAACTTCTTGGACAATCTTAGGAAATATGATGTGGAGGGTTTGCGGCCGATCCTTGAGCGCCTCCACCCAAAAGACCTACTTCAGGCGTATAACACTCTCTTAAGTCATGGTTTTTACGATAAGCAAGAGGGTGGCGAGCCTCGGCCCGGCCGCATCTGTAACGAGATACTTTTGTCGAAGTTACAGCGCACAGGTTATAAAGAGCCAGAGGCGATTCTTTTTCTAAGGCTGGTTGCATACAAGATGGAGAAATATGGGAGAAACGACTACTTGTTTGGCGACCCACAGGTCCTTATAGATGTCTCTGAAGTTTTGGGAGAATTTGAGCGCGAAGGCAAGATGGACAAGATGGCGAGGGACTTGTTCTCCAAGCCTGTGAAGAAGCTCGGTTGGCTTGACAAAGGGCCCATAC
>CAZLZK010000016.1:4386-16449 GCA_964564005.1 uncultured Gammaproteobacteria bacterium | reverse complement strand
ATGGAGGTCATTATGAATGAAATGTACAATCCGCAGTTTGGCCCCCAATTAGTTCAAGGAAGGAAAAGGGAGACACCATATCAGTCACGGGCAGGTATCCCGGTTACAGACGATGCGCTGCTGGCCTTCTTGTCGAAGGTTGCGGAAGTGGAGCAAAAATCGCAGTATGATTCTGAACAAATTCGACAACAAAGCACCCGTCTTTTACTAGAGTGGGTTGATATGAGCTACCTGCGTATGGCTGCCGAGGCTGGTCAGAGTGTGGATGAGGAGCAAATAAGAGACTTTTTCGAACGCGCGAAGGCTCAGGGGATCAAGGTCGAAGACCCTCGTCGTTATGTTGAAGAAGGAAAGTCTATCTTGGATACCAGTGGTAAGGCGGTTATTTCTCGGGAGAACCAGGAGGTAGTATTGAGGGTTTTTCAGGAGGTTTTTGGGATAGAGAAGCAAAAACCTGAGACCCGAGAAGCAGTTACTTTTGAACAAATCGACCAATTTTTTGAGCATTTTCAAAAAGAGGGCGGTTACAACATCGATACCTTTCTCTATCTCCTCCAGAGAAGTTTTCTTGAGCAACACTTAAATGATCATGAGCGGTTGAGATACATAGATTATATTTACAAGAAGATTGACTCGTTAGCCCTGGAAAGCAAGATTCCTATCCAGGGTCTATTGGAGGACGTGGGGCAATATAAGACTAGAGACGATAAACGATATTATCCACGTGCGGGAGAAATAGTCGATCTAAGGTCCAATGAGCTTATTATGAAATTTAATTTACGCGCTGTTGCGGGTCTGGCGCTCTTCAAGAGCGACGGAGACGAGTTTTATCGGTATATGGAAAAGACCATGCAAGAAAGCGGCATTGACCCAAGCCATCTATCGCGAATTCAGCTTATTAATCTTTGTCTACCATTTTTAGTTGTTGACCAAGGTTCTGGCACTCGTCGTTACATTGATTTTAAGATAGAAGGAGCTGTTGCCGATTCCTTTCGGGATGGGGTGGGCGTTGCGGACTATGAGCGGTTTTTCCAACTACCGTTTATCAAGGCGATTTTAGAAAAAGAAGAACCCGTTGATGCGTCAACTATCAAGGAGCTAAGTCAGCACCTTGAAGCCCAGCTCAATAAGGTACTTTTCGATTTTTCCGACAACAGCGATGACAATCTGTTTAACGATACTCTATTGAGTCTGGTTTTTGGGAGACAAATAAGAACGGCCTTGCTAACGATCCCAGAGAAAGGGGTTGGTGAGGGCGAGTATGGGGATTTGTACGAATTTATCAGTCGTTACTATCCATCAGGTATACAAAAAGAGGCAATTTTGCGCGAGGTAAATAAGGGCTACCTGCGGTCTACTAAGGTCCCTTTTGTAGAGAAAGTAGAATATTTGGTTAAGTTCTTCGACCAGGTGGGGCCAGAAGGGATGCTGGTTGTTGCCGAGGAGATTCAAGACCTTGCCAGGTACCGCTTCTTTAGGAGCAGAATTGAAGGTAAGCTCGAAGAATATATGCAAGGTTCAACGCAAGCCGCAAAGGTTGCCGCAGTTGATCTACTCACTGGGGTGGTGGGTGAACATTTTAGGTGGTTGTTAGCTTCGGCACGCTTGGATGATAAAGCGAGGAGGGAAAAATCGACAAGCTTAGCAGCTACTTGGTTCGATAGGCTCTTCTCGAGGTTTGGCAACAGACAGATCCCTTACGATAGGGAGGCAGGCAAGTTTATAGTGGAGGGCAAGAAGAGACGAGAGGTTTTTCGGACAATTGCTGACACTTTCGCTTTCCTCAAAGGTCTTTCTCCTTCCCAAAGGTTTGCAGTTGCCCACAAAGCTTTAACTGAGGAGCTTGGAGCGCTGTCAAGTTTACATGCTAGAGAAGAGTTGGCAAAAACTTTGGTCGGCGCACTTGGCCTCAAGTCGGGATTTGTCGCTTCAGCACTCGCCACCCTTTGTAAGAAGGGTGAAGCAAAACTTTTGGGATTTCCGGTCTCAAGGATGCTTAGCCCACTACTTTTTCGTGGCCTTGACGTGAGCGCCGTCGACAAAAGGGAGCTGTTTGGTGAGTGGATTTCTACAGAGGAGGATAAGTCTGTACACCTGGACCGAGTTTTGCCCAGAAAAGATATCTTGCGGATTATGCGCTCGAGAACAAGAGATGTAACTATTTTTGGGAATGCTTATCGTAAGCAGCCTAACTCTCCTGCCGGCCGCCTAGCAGGAGAGAGCGACCAGCAATACTCACTATCCCTGCAACGACTAGAAGCTTTATTTGCCGAGGAGGAACAACCGGCAAATCGAGCGGAGGACGGCAGACTGGACACGGCGCTTGAGGCAGTAGTTCGAGGTGTGGAGGCAAGCGGCGCTGTGGGAGTTCGTTCTCTACAGCTTGCAACACAACTGCACCGTTTCTCTGAAAAAGTAGAGAGGAGGCTTTCTGAGGCCTTTGACTCCAACCCCGGCCTTAATAAACTTTTCTTTTGGGAGAACCTGCTTCGGGTTGCCCGAGAAAACGGTGAGGCTGGGGCATTTTTGGAAAAGATAAGGCTTGATGGATACTTAGGGGGTGGCAGTCTTTACACAGTATATGCTGCTACTATTGGTGTTCATGGTGTGCCAAGAGAGGTAGTGGTTAAAATGCTTAACCCAAATGCCGCGGCGTTTGTTAAGGAAAGCTCAGACCTTGCGCGAGATGTCTTAGAAACAGTTGCGCAACAAGGTCGGTCAACCAGGCGATATGCCCAGCTGGGACTCATGCTTGCCGATCTTTCGCGGCAATGGTGCATTAAAGACATAAACGATCCCACCTTTGCCGAAGATGATGACAGATTTAAAAGTACGATAGACAAGTTTAATGACGAAGCGGGAACAGATTTCTTCGCTCCTCAAAGGGTTCTTACTTCCCACAGAGTGAAGGTAGAGGACAGAGTACAAGGGATGACTCTCAATAAACTTCTTAAAGAAGAAGCGGTTTCTCAAAAAGAGAAAAGGGAGGCCTTAGAACGCGTGGCTAGATTTTTCACTTTTCAATTACGAGAGCCACTAGTTGATGAGGAGGGCAGAAAGCAATATTTAGTACACTCCGATCCTCACGTTGGGAATTATGTAGTTGATTTGAGCGGGGAGACTCCAAGGATTGGAGTTATTGATCGCAGTATGTACATAAAGCTTGCTCAGGAGGATGTTGATGTGCTTAAGCTTTTGCTGCAACCCGGGAACGAGACACGATTTCTGAATGCATTTGTCGGGAGGGTTCTTGATGTCAATAAAGTGAGGAATCGGCAACAAAGAAGTCGTATTTGGATTTCTACATGGTCTGGTATAGCTAGGGAGTTGGGACGGCAATTTGTTGGCCGACGCGGGACTGACAACTTTTCCATACTAAGAGTCGCGCTCGGGCAACTGGTGAATCAGAAGATGGAAGTGCCGCTAGAGCTTCGGCTTATGATTCGAAACGTTGGTGCTTTAAAGGCGTTGATGGGGCGACACGGTTTAAAGCTTGAAGATTACGTTTAGCTTTTGCAAACTCCACCCTCTTCCTGTTAGAATTTGCCAGTGAGCAAAGTTGGAATTATTGGTTGGGGGATTGTTGGGCAGGCGACTGGAAAAGGGCTTGCAAAAAAGCACGAGGTTTTTTGGTATAGCCGGAGCAAAAAAAGTCCCTGGACGCCTTCGGAGGTAATAAGCTCTTCGGAGTTTCTTTTTGTTTGTGTCCCAACCCCAATTTACTCCGACTACTCGGGAATTGACCCCTCGATTGTTGATTCTGTTGTCTTCGATGTTGCGTCCAAGGTTTCGGGAACAGATAAAATTCTGATTATTAAGTCAACGGTTATTCCCGGAACAACTGCTGGCTACGCAAAAAAATATCCCAAAGTTAAATTTGCCATGGTTCCGGAGTTTTTGACCGAGAAGACCCCTGAGTATGACTTTTTGCATCCTGCGCGAACCATTATTGGAGCCTTCGATAAAAATGTTGCCGAGCGCATTAAGAAACTTCATCAACCAGTTTTGCCAAAAGATTCGCCTTATTTCCTGACTGATCCAACCTCCGCGGAGTTGGCAAAATATATGAGCAATACCATGCTTGCTGCGAAGGTTTTACTTGCAAACGAGTATTATGCTCTTTCCCAAAAGCTTGGGGTTAACTATGATTCCGTGCGGAAGATGGTTGAGGCAGATAAAAGAGTAGGGACCCATCTTAGGGTTCCTGGACCGGATGGAGATTTAGGTTTCGGAGGAAAATGTTTCCCCAAAGACATTGTTGCGCTTTTAGGTTTAGGCCGAGCCTTAAAAGTTGACCTCTCTGCGCTCGAGGCTATTTGGAAGAAGAACTTAAAAATTAGGAAAAACCGAGATTGGGAAGAGATTCCAGGCGCCGTTAGCGGCGCCGCAGAGGGTAGCACGAGGAGATAGAGTGGTACTTTCTGCTTACAGCTCTTCGAGCTTTGTTGATCTTCCGCCTTCTTTTCGCTCTACATACTGAAGATAGCGCTCGGTTGTAGACAACCTCTTGTGGCCGGTTATTCGCGAAACTGTCACAACGTCAACACCCGTTCTTAGTTGATGGGCGATAAATGTACTCCTAAGATCATTGACCTTTGCGTTTTCAATTCCGGCTTCTCTAAAGTAGCGGTCAATTGAGCTTCTTATGTTTCTTACCAAGAGGGGCCTGCCGGTTTTGGTAATAAATACATGCTCATCTTTTGCCTCTGGCCGAACTTTCAAATAAGCATCTAATGCTTCTCTTGCCGGAGTGTTTAAGGGAATTTCCCGCTCTGGCTGGGATTCATAAGCCTCGATTTTTATCCGATCGCTCTTTACATCCCCGGTTTTAAGATTTGCAACCTCGCCAATCCTTATCCCAGTTTGGAGCATAAGCTCAATAATTGCGGCGATTCTTAAGTCACCCCGCGCTGCGTCTCGCAAAGCGCGATATTCCATACGGGTTAGGATTCGGGGTGGGGGATTTTGGTATTTTGGATGGGCAACCGGAGCCGCTGCATCATTCTCTAAAATCTTTTGGGAAACAAGCCACCTAAAGAAGGTTTTTATAGCATTGAGTTTTCTTGAAATAGACTTATCTGTATACTTTTTCTCGCGAAGAGAGTCGCGGAAGGCCTCAATGTCTAAGGAGGAGACAACCTCGGGTGTAGTTTTTCCCTTCTGGGCCAAAAAGTCGTTTAGTTGCTCAAGGTCTTTCCCGTAAGCTAAAATGGTTGCACTAGCGCGACCTCGGCCTTTAAGGGTTGCGATAAACTCAATCTGAAGTTCAGACAATGTTTTTCCAGCAGCCATTGCGACCCATATTATCACTTAAAATGAGCATATGCAAGTCTTTGTGAAGCGCTATATACGCTGGGCACTGCTTATTGTGGTCCTTGCTATAATAATTTCTATGGGGCGCAATGCCCTAGGGCTTTTTGATCGGCGCGATCAAATAAAAGAGGCGAGAGAAAGAGTCGAGGAGCTAGAGCGCGAACAGGCCCAACTTTTAGAATTAAAAGAGAAAGTTGAGTCGCCGGAGTTTGTTGAGAAGGAAGCGCGGGAAAAACTGGGTCTGGCAAAACCCGGGGAAGTTGTCGTCGTTTTGCCCTCGGAGGATATCTTGCGGCGCTTAGCGCCGAAAATTGAGGAAGAGGAGTTTGTCGAAGCTCTCCCAATATGGAAACGTTGGGCGAGGATGTTTTTTTGAGGGGTTGTGTGCCAACGACAGGATTCGAACCTGTGACATGGCGCTTATGAAACGCCCGCTCTGCCGCTGAGCTACGTTGGCAAATTTCCAAAGCCTATTTTACCAGATTTCTGTCTATTTTCTTAGCAATTTTAGAAACTCTTCTTCGGTTAACTTAGCACGTTTAACCTGAGACTTCAAAAGAAATCTGGCCACTTCTTTATGTAGAGGGATTGACAGGGTGGGGAAGCTTGCTCTTTGTAGTATTGCATGGTCGCCCGAAGTGTGAACATGCTTATATCCTGCTCTTACAAATGCCTTGACCGCATCCCTTCCTGAAATATTGGCCAATTTCGGCATGGGGGTTGTTTAAACCGAGGCGACAGACACGGGAACGTTGACAATCTCTTCCACAACTGCTTTGTCTCTACTAGACTTTTGTATTACCTCCATATACGCTTTTATGGCTTTTTTTGCATTCTCGAGAGCCTCTCTTTTTGTTTTCCCTTGACTCATGCATCCATACAAATTTACAACATCAGCCACATAGCCTCTATAAGCTTTGTCGTAGGTTAATTTGATTAAGTAATTCAGATTTTTCGTCATAACAGTTTCAAGGATACCACGGATTTTAATCCGTGGAGGAATTGAACCTGATATATCATCCTCCCTCAAGGGTGAAACCGTCCGTCCAAGGCAGACGGAGGATGTTATAGGCTCTTTCCTTGTTGCGGGGCCAGGAGTCGCGCCTGGTCTAGGAGATTATGAGCCTCCTGTGCGGCTCTACACTACCCCGCATGTTAAACGTACAAGCTGAATTATATCATCTCTTATGCCTGTAAGCAACCCGAAAATTGACAGGATTGGAGGTTTAACTTACAATAGACTTATAAATTATGGATATTCTCTTACGCAGTTCTCAAGAGTGGTATTGGTATTACTCGCTTTAAACGGCGAGTTTTGTCGTGCCATTTAGGGATTACGTATGAGTATAAAGCAAGCAATATAAAATAAAACTAAATTAGCAGACGAAGCTCGCCTAAGGGCGAGTTTTTTTATGGCAAAAATGAACAAAAACAAAGGTGCAATCTGTATTTTAGGAGGAATGGGGCCTGAGGCCTCGGCCAGAATGCTCGAGGTAATGGTTTCTATGGCCGCACAGGATTTTGGCGCAAAAAATGGCGATGATTTCCCTGAAATTATTCTGTTTTCCGTACCTGTCCCGGATTTTATTTCTAACAAGAGGAAGCTTGCCCGAGCCCTGTCGATGCTTAAGGAGAGGGTTAATTTTATGAACAGTATGGATGTTTCGTCCGCTGCAATAGCATGCAACACTGCGCATATCTTGCTTGCCGATTTGCAAAAGTTTTCAAAAGTGCCTTTTGTCTCCATAATTGAGGCCGTTGGAGATGAAGTTGAGGTCCAGGGTATTAGTAAAGTGGGAATATTAGCCAGCCCATTAACAATTGGATTTGGGTTGTTTCAGCGGACGCTGGAAAAGCGAGAAATCGGCGTTATTATTCCTAATAAAAGACAGCTGATCGCGCTGGAGAGGATAATAAGAAGTGTAATTGCGGGATGTGTTACGAAAAGAGATGTACAAGAGTTAGTGTCGATTGCGAGAGACATGAAGCGACGCGGCGCCGAAGGGATTATTTTAGGTTGTACAGAACTGCCCCTAGTCTTTCCACAAAACTTTTCACTACCTGTTTTTGATTCAATTAAAATAGTTGCAAGAGCGCTGCTTTCTAATCATTTTGATTCTAGAAGGAAGGGGGGTACAATTAGCTAAATGAAAAAAAGGATTTTGACCGGAGATACGCCAACAGGGAAGCTCCATTTGGGGCATTATGTGGGTACTTTAGAAAACCGCGTTAAGCTCCAGGACGAGTATGAGACCTTTATTGTGCTTGCAGACCTTCATGCATTAACGACACTTTCCGAAACCCCGGAAAAGATAAAGGAATATACAAGGCAAGTCGCAATAGACAATTTATCTGTTGGTCTGGACCCCAAGAAGGTGACCATCTTTGTTGAATCGGAGGTCCCTGAAATTTATGAATTGGCGGCTATTTTTAGTATGTATGTATCCCACAGCAGGGCTCTTCGTAACCCAACAATCAAAGACGAGATTAAGATGAAAGGCCTGGGAGATCGGTTCAGCCTCGGATTTATAAACTACCCCATTTATCAAGTTGCAGATATTCTCTGCGTTAAGGGAGATTTGGTTCCGGTCGGAATAGACCAGGAGGCACACTTGGAGCAAGCAAGAGAAGTTGCACGAGTTTTAAATAAAATATCCGGTAAGAATATTTTTCCTGAACCCAAAGGCTTGATTGGTCGTGTTGGAAAGCTACCCGGGACGGACGGAAATCCAAAGATGGGTAAGTCTTTGGGGAATGTTATTTATCTTTCAGATTCCGAAGAGGAAGTGAAGAGGAAAGTAATGGATATGTATACAGACCCGAAGAGAATTCACCCGACAGATCCTGGGACGGTCGAAGGGAACCCGGTTTTTGTTTACCACGATGCGTTTAACGACGATAAGAGCGAAGTGGAAGATTTGAAAAGACGATATAAAGAGGGGAAAGTGGGGGATGTTGAGGTTAAGGAAAAACTCGCAAAAGCCCTTAATCGGTTTTTGGATCCAGTACGGGCTCGGCGTGCTGAATTTGAAAGGGACCCTGGGCTGGTTGATAAAATTCTTCAAGAGGGTTCGGAAAAGGTAAGAAATGAAGCTCAAAAGACACTCCGGGGAGTAAAAGCCGCAATGGGACTGTAGCTTCATTTCGTGATATAATTCAATGTATGGCTGCAAAAAATTTGAATCACAAACAAGCTTCGGGGAAGCGCAGATTTCAGTTTAAACTTCAGTTTAATTTGAAAACCCTGCTTCTTATTCTTTTTATCCTCTTTTTTATCGGTCCTTTTCTTTTCTCCGTTGGAGAGCTCCAAAATAAGGAGCAAGCAGTTCCTCTTTCCCAGGTTTTGACTGACATTAAGGAAAGTGAGATCGAGAAAATTAAAGTCTCCGGGGATCGCCTGATGGTCACTTATAAAAGCGGGGAAGAAAAAATGGCGGTCAAAGAATCTTCGGAGAGTTTTACCGATGTTCTCAAAAATGCCAACAT
Source organism: uncultured Gammaproteobacteria bacterium (assembly GCA_964564005.1). Taxonomy (GTDB): domain Bacteria; phylum Patescibacteriota; class Microgenomatia; order UBA8517; family UBA10165; genus CAZLZK01. Next base: position 7,650 of record CAZLZK010000016.1, on the reverse strand, counting down.
AGATCCTACGGCACTTTCTTTCACAATTGAGGACCAATTTTTATCGCGCATCTGGTCTGACGTTTTGGGTCTTATTTTGCCCATCCTTCTTATGGTTGTCTTCTTTTTCTTTATCTTTAGGCAAGCAAGAGGGGCGCAAGACTCTCTTTTTTCGTTTGGTAAATCCGGCGCAAAACTCTTTGCCAAAGGCAAACAGAGCATAACCTTTAAGGATGTTGCTGGGGTTGACGAGGCGAAAAAAGAGCTTGAGGAAGTGGTTGATTTTTTGAAGAACCCGAGTAAATACAGGGCAATTGGAGCTCGTACGCCAAAAGGGGTACTTCTTTTTGGTCCGGCTGGTGTGGGTAAAACCCTTCTTGCACGGGCTGTTGCTGGGGAGGCAGGAGTACCCTTTTTCTCAATGGCGGGATCCGAGTTTATGGAGATGTTGGTAGGAGTTGGGGCAAGTAGAGTCCGCGACCTTTTTGCAACAGCCAAGAAAGCTGCGCCCTCAATAATTTTTATTGATGAGATTGACGCAATAGGCCGCCAGAGAGGAAGCGGGATGATAGGGGGGCATGATGAGCGGGAGCAAACTCTAAACCAGATTTTAGTTGAGATGGATGGTTTTACTCCTAATGACAAGGTAATGGTTGTTGCGGCAACCAATAGGGGTGATCTTTTAGACCCTGCGCTCCTCCGCCCCGGACGTTTTGATCGGCGTGTGACGCTCGATATGCCGGACAAAGAGGGGAGAGCAGCGATTCTTAAAATTCACGCAAAAGGCAAGAAGTTTGGCCGCGGCATTGACTGGGATAGGATTGCCTCGCGAACCGTCGGATTTTCCGGAGCAGATCTTGAGAATATGTTAAATGAAGCAGCGATTCTGGCGGCACGCGAGAATAAAAAGGAGATAGTGTCTGCCGATATTGAGGAGGCTGCAACCAAGGTTAAACTCGGTCCTGCCAAAAAGAGGTTCCAAACATCGGAGGATAAAAAGATAACTGCGTATCACGAGGCCGGGCACGCGATAGTTACCCACGAACTTCCCAAAATGGATCCGGTTCACAGAATCTCAATTGTTGCTCGAGGGATGAGTCTTGGACACACTCTTATTCCGCCTGCTATGGACCGCTCGCACGAGACCAAGAGTAGGTTACTTGAGCAAATAACTGCAATGCTTGGGGGACGGGCTGCGGAGGAACTTGTTTTTCGGGATATGACAACCGGCGCAGCAAACGATATTGATATGGCAACAAATGTTGCCCGACATATGGTTATTGACTTTGGGATGAGTAGCCTCGGCCCTACCAACTGGGGGCCGCAATATGATACTGACGAGATGGGCCGCCCCAGGTTTTGGGAACCAACACCAGTTAGCCCAAGCATGCAAGAGCGGATAGATAACGAAGTTGGCAAGATTATTGATGCTTGCTACAAAGAGGCGGTAAAGATTCTCAAAGCTGCCCGCAAAACTCTTGACAAAGTTGCTGAGGCTTTGATGGAAAACGAGACATTGGATCGGGATGATTTTGAGAAAATAGTTGGAGTGAAGGCCTCTCTTGCAACTGTAAAGGCTTAAATTATGAAGCGCCTTGTGCTAATTGATGGCCATGGGATTGCTTACCGAGCCTACCACGCACTTCCTCCTTTAACTTCCCGAGGCGGTCAATTGGTGAACGCTGTTTACGGCTTTACCTCAATGCTTCTTAAGGTGATCGCTGACCTTAAACCAACGCACATTGCTGTTGCATTTGATCTTCCGGTTCCCACATTTAGGCACGAGGCGTATATTGCCTATCAAGCAAAAAGGCCGGCGATGGAGGAGGAAATGAGTGACCAGCTTGAGCTTATTCGTGAGCTTGTCGAGGCAGCAGGGATTCCCATCTATACTTCCCCCGGGTTTGAAGCAGATGATGTGATTGGCACGCTGGCGCGTCAGTGCACAGTAAAAAGTAAACAGGGCACAGGGGTTGATGAGGTTGTAATTGTTACTGGGGATAGGGATATGATGCAGCTGGTGGGTGGCAGAATTAAGGTTTATGCACCGATAAAAGGATTATCCGAGGCAAGGCTTTTTGATTCGAAGGGGGTCAAGGAGTATATGGGTGTCGCGCCTTCGCAGCTTGTTGATTATAAAGCGTTAATTGGGGACCAGTCGGATAATTATCCTGGGGTGCCGGGGATAGGGCCGAAAAGTGCAGTGAGCCTGCTCCGGAAATATGGCAGTCTCAAGAAAATCTACCAGAAGATAGAAAGTGGAGGATGGAAGCTGGATGGAATTGCGGCAGGGTTGGCGGAGAAACTAAAGGAGGGACATGAGGCGGCTGAGCTTTCGCAAAAGTTAGCAAGAATAGTTACCGATGCGGGAGTTGTTCTTGATCTTGAGCACGCAAAGCTAACAAAACCGGAAGGGAATAAAAAACTCATCGAGAAACTTCGAGAGTTTGGATTTAGAAGCTTGATTAAAAGGGTGAGTGGTGAGGAGAGTGGCGGGCAGAAGTCGTCCAAAGGACGATCGGCCTCTGGCCGAAAAAAAGGCAATGGCCAAATGAATCTCGTATGAAAATAGCACTTGCACATGATTTCCTAACTGAATACGGGGGTGCGGAACGCGTTTTAGAGGCTCTGCATGAGATTTGGCCAAAGGCGCCAGTTTATACGGCGTTCTATGACCCCGATGGGCTAGGGCCGCATAAAGGAAGATTTGCCAATTGGAATATAAAGACAAGTTGGGCGCAAAACATTCCCTTTTTCAAAAAACTCTATAGCCCGCTTCGTTTTCTAGCTCCTTTTTTGTGGAACTTCGATCTTTCTTCATACGATGTGGTTATCTCCTCGACAAACATGTACTTCTCGAAGAATATAAATGTACCACCTGGCGTTGTACATATTTGCTACTGTCATACACCGCCTCGCTCGCTTTATGGCTATCCGACAAAGCGCGATTGGACTAAACACTGGTATATTGGCGGAATAAAAGTTTATGTAACTTTGGTTAATCATTTCTTGCGAATAATGGATTTTCGAGCTTCGCAAAAACCGGATTATTTTATTGCAAATTCTCGGGAGGTGCAAGCTAGAATTAAAAAGTTTTACCGGCGCGACTCGACGGTCATTTATCCGCCAGTTGAGGTATCAAAGGCAGGAAAAGTACCAAAAGTATCAAAGGGCGAGTATTTCCTGAGCGTTGGAAGGCTAGGTGCGGCGAAACGCGTTGATGTGGGGATAAAAGCGGCAGGAAAAGCGGGTGTTCTTCTGAAGGTTGTTGGCGAAGGCGTCGAG
>CAZLZK010000016.1:0-4376 GCA_964564005.1 uncultured Gammaproteobacteria bacterium | reverse complement strand
AGGACGAACTTCGCAAACTTGCCGGAAAGAACACAGAGTTTTTAGGCGAAGTTTCGGACGAGGAACTTTCAGGACTTTACGCAAACTGTAAGGCGGTGCTTTTCTTGGCTCAAGATGAAGATTTTGGGATTGTTCCTGTTGAGGCCATGGGATATGGAAAACCGGTTATAGCAGCCGCCTCTGGTGGAGTGGTGGAGTCGGTTATGGACGGTGTTATAGGTATTCTGCTGCCCGAGCCACTAGGTGTTGATGAGCTTGCAGAAGTTTTAAAAAAGTTCGACACTAAAAAGTTTGATTCTGCTAAAATCCGAAAGCACGCAAAAAAATTTTCGAAGGAGAGATTTAAGAAAGAGATAGAGAAATTTGTTAAATCCAAAAGAAAGAATAAATGACAGCACTATTATTTGCTTTAATTTCGTATGTAGGCTGGGGAGCCGGCGATATATTTGGGACGATCGCTACCAGAAAAATTGGAGCGTATTCGACCAGTTTTTGGGAATATCTTTTCGGCTTTGTACTTCTAAGTTTTTATGCACCCTTTGCTATTGGTGCGCTAAGCGGGTTAACCTTTGGCACCCTGCTGCTTAATATTTTACTGGGATTAGTTTTGTTGGTTGCGTTTGTATTTTTTAACGAAGGATTAAGAATAGGAAATGCTTCTCTTGTGGGGACAATTGCAGCCTCTTTCGCCTCCTTGGTAGTAGTATTTTCGATAGTCTTTTTTGGGGAAATCGTGAGTAAACAACAGATCGTTGCGATTGTGATTATATTTATCGGTCTTTTGCTTTCGTCTTTAGATTTTGTCGAGATGAAAAAAGGATTCGTTTTAGACAAAAGCGTTCTATTTGCCATTCTAACAATGCTTTGCTGGGGCACCTACTTTACTTTTATTAAAATTCCCATTGAAGAGATAGGTTGGTTCTGGCCAAATTATTTCTCCATGTCGATGTTTCCTCTTTTACTGGTTTATATGAGACTGAAGAATATTGGATTATCTAATCCCTTTAGGAAGAATGTATTATTTGCCCTTACTGGTGAATCTGTATTAGTGTCGGGAGCAACCCTCAGTTACAATGTAGCAATAAGCATTGGACTGGCAAGTATCGTTGCACCGATTGCAGGTTCCTACCCGACACTTTTCGTTATTTTGGCATTCCTAATTTTTAAAGATAGAATTCGTCGTCAACAAATTGCAGGGATCATAGCCGCTTTAATTGGAATTGTTCTGCTGTCTGTTTTCAGTGTGTAAGTTTTATGCCGGAACTTCCTGAGGTTGAGACCATAAGACGTGGGCTGGAGAGCCATCTTTTTAATCACAAGATAGTTGGGGTTGAGGTAAGGCTTAGGAAGATTGTGATAGGTGATACGCAAAACGCAATACGAGGGAAGGTTAAGAAGGTTAGGAGGTTTGGGAAGGCACTGGTCATTGATTTAAACAATGGTTATTCCATCGCTTCGCATATAAAACTTACCGGTCAATTTATTTACAGAGATGCCAAAAGCAAGAAGGCGATGTCGACAAAAGTGGGTGGAGAATTGCCCAACAGGTGGACTCATGTGATTTTTCATTTAGATCGCGGAGCGAACCTTTATTACAATGACATCCGCCGATTTGGGTGGATAAAAATTATTCCGACAAAAGATGTCGAAAAGATGAAGTTTATTCATGAACTCGGCCCGGAACCCTTCGTCGGCATAGCCTCCTCAGGGCAAGCCCCTTTGACTTTGGAGAAATTTCGAGAGATTTTGAAGAACAAGTCCACGAAGATAAAACCTCTTCTCATGGATCAGACAAAGATTGGCGGAATAGGAAATATTTATGCTAATGACGCGCTTTTTCTTGCAAGGATTGATCCGAGACGAGCAGCGAAGAGTCTAAGTCTAAGTGAGCAGTCTAAGTTGTATGATGCGATACTGGAAGTTTTGAAGCGGGGGTTAAAATACGGTGGCGCGACGGAGATTAATTTTGTCAATGCCTTGGGGCAAGAAGGAGGATACCAAAACCATTTTCTTGTCTACGGCCAAGACGGTAAACCCTGCCCAAATAAATGTGGGGGAACTATTAAAAAAATACGAGTAGGTGGTAGGGGGACGTACTTTTGTCCCAAATGTCAGAAATAAATGACCATGGAAAACTTAGTTGCCTTTTGGGGATGGACAAGAACAGAACAAACTTATAAAAAGTTAGTTGAGGCTGCTCCAAAAGACTGGCGGGTTCTTGCGATATCCTACGAGGATTTGCTTCCTAAAGGGGACATTAATGCTTTCCAGGATGCTGTATTGAAATTTTTAGAGGACAACAGTTTAAGAGAAGTAAATTTGGTCGGACATTCTCTGGGGGGAGCGCTAGCTATCGAGTTTGCCTACCACCACCCGGAGAAAGTAAAACGCCTGTACTTGGTAGACTCCGAAGGCGTCTATGGCCATGAGACTATTCGTGAGACAGTACGCAATTTTTTGAGGACTCATGGCTCACACAGCCAAAAGAAAATGGGCGAGAATATAAAAGCCCTTGGCCGAACACTGCGTAAGCCTTTATGGCATGCGAAACTAGCTCATTTTGCCCACCATGCGCACATGCACGAGCAAGCAAGCGCTCTAAAAGTTCCTACTGTAATAATTTGGGGAGAGAAAGACAGCATTACTCCTTTGTGGCAAGGACAAAAACTCAATGAGTGGGTTCCAGGGTCTAGGTTGGTGGTCTTAAAGGATATGGATCACGACTGGATTATTCATTCCCCGGAGCTTTTTTGGCAGAAGATTTAAATTTGTATGTATCTAAAGAGCATTACATTGCAGAATTTCCGCAGTTTTAGTAAAAAACACTTCGATTTCAACGAGAAGACGACTGTTGTCGTTGGGCCAAATGCATCAGGCAAGACAAACATTCTCGAGGCGATTTATCTTCTTTCAACCGGAAAATCGTTTCGAGCGGGGAGGGAAGAGGAGATGATAAGAAACGGCGATGTGATAGGAAGGGTTATGGGATTGGTAGTGGGTAGTGAGCCGGTCAAGTTAGAGGTTGTGTTAACCCGAGGCGAACTACATGGCGAGAAGGTGGCACGAAAGAAGTTAACTATAAATGGTGTTGGGAAGCGCCTCTACAACTTTGCCGGGACTCTCAAAATTGTTCTCTTTGGGCCGTGGGATCTTGGCCTCGTTACCGAATCGCCTTCAACACGCCGAAAGTTTTTAGACAATGTCCTCTCGCAAGTCGACAGAGAATATAGACGCTCGATTTTGTCTTATGAGAAGGGAGTCAGGCAGCGAAATAAACTGCTTGAGAGAATAAGGGATGAAGGGGCCTCGCGCTCTCAGCTTCTTTTTTGGGATAAGCTCTTAATTCGAAATGGTACTTATATTACAGAAGCGAGAGAAAAATTTATTGAGTTTGTGAATCAGCGAGAGCCATTAGGCGAAGAAATATTCTCAATTACTTATGACAAAAGCGCGATTTCCGAGGGTCGGCTTGAGCAGTATGCGGAAGAGGAGATAGCTGCGGCAACAACACTGGTAGGGCCGCATAGAGATGACTTTATTTTCAAAGCGAAAAGCGAAAAGCGAAAAACGGAAAGAACTCTGGCGACGTATGGAAGTAGGGGGGAACAGAGGATGGGGGTTTTGTGGTTAAAACTTGCCGAACTTGCGTTCATTGAGAAAGTGACTGGTGAGCATCCGGTTTTGTTGCTAGATGATATCTTTTCCGAGCTTGATCATGAACATCGGGAAGTTGTAATGGGAGTTGTAGGCAGACAGCAAACCCTTATTACAACCGCCGATCCGCATACGATGGAGGGGTGGAAAGACCAGGCCCGTATTCTAGAATTGTAACATTCAGGTGTCGCACGTGCGGAGCTCGAATGTAATTATGATTTAAGGGTATACTAGAAGAAATGCAGGTATTTAATTCCATAGAGTTGGAGAAACTGAAAAAGAGAGTGGAAACTCCTGACAACGGGCAGGTGACGATTATCGGCGGGTCGGATTTGTTCCACGGCGCGCCGATTTTGGCTCTAAAAACTGCTTCGAGGATTGTTGATATGGTCTTTTTTGCCTCGCCTGAACCTTCGGTTGGTAAGGTTGCCGAGCAAATAAAGTCACAACTCGGCTCTTTTATCTGGGTTCCGTGGGATGAGGTAGGTAGCTACATTGAGAAATCAGATGCGGTTTTAATTGGCCCGGGGATGAAAAGGTGGCGGGAGGAGAAATCTCGGCCAGAGGCCGATCGTCCTTTGGACGAAAAATTCCACAAAATATGGGATGATGTTGGCAGAGAAACACAGGGAATAACAGAGGGCCTACTCAAGAAATTTCCAAATAAACGATGGGTTATCGATGGGGGAGCGCTGCAAACTACGGGGGTTGAGGTTATACCG
>CAZLZK010000015.1:12599-18210 GCA_964564005.1 uncultured Gammaproteobacteria bacterium | reverse complement strand
CACTTACTTTCAGCCTCTATGCGGCTTATTGAAGTCGGGACGAAAGAGCTTAAGAAAGACAACAAAGACAAGGCTTGGGATCTTTTCTCAAAAGCCTATCAACTTTATTCACTTTTTTGGGGAATAAACTTAAAGGTAGTAAAAGTAGAAGATGTAGAAAGAGTAGATGATAAAGTTAATTTTATTGACGAAGCCGGGAATAAAAAAGGTAGCGCTTCTCTCTTTGCCAAACTCGGTACAATCGTCCAAAAAGCCATAGATTGCTGTAAAGAGTGACGAGGCATCACTAGGATTAGAGCCAAAATAATCTTTAGGTGCCTGTACTGTTTACCGAAGAAGCAGCCTCGCGAAGCATTTGACCGACTACTAAAGCAACATCCGGGTTTCTTGCAAGTAAAGAATTACATGTATGCAACGCCCTTTCTCTCTCGGCAGCCGGTGCTTTGACCGTAGCTTCCGCCAATCCCCAAGCTTCACGCCAAGTTTCCATACGATTGGGCGTATCAACTTGTGCAGTGGCCTGTCTTACCACTTCTATCAGCGTGACCATATTGCTGATTGCTGTTGGTCCCATTCCGGGCCTACTTTCTCTCATAATTTAGATAAAGTGTACCATAAGTTTTGATAAAGTCAAACTATGGGGCTATAGGTTGAACTTTGGTCCTTGTGCAATCTACTTTTGTGGTAAAATTCGGCGTATGTTCAAAATTCAAAAATTTGACCTTTTGGTTTCTATTTACATTTTCTGTATTGCTGCCTCTGAGCTCATGGGCGCAAAGACCTTTCCTTTGGTTAACCTTTTTGGGTATCAGTTAAATGCAAGTGTAGCAATTTTTGTATTACCGTTAATTTTTACTATCAACGATGTTATAACTGAAGTTTATGGTAAGGAAAGAACCAGAAGTGTCATCAGGTCAGGGCTAATAGTAATCTTGCTTATTTTATTGTTCTCACTATTTGCTATTAACCTACCTCCTTCCTCAAGATTCCAAGCCTCTGAACCAGCTTATGACAAAATATTTGGATTATCGGCAAGGATTGCCGGAGCGAGTTTAACCGCTTTTGCCTTGGCCGAGTTTTTGGATGTTATTATCTTCGTCAAAATAAGAGAGTGGTTAGGCAAAAATGCTTTGTGGTTCCGGAATAACGCTTCCAACTTTGTTGCACAGTTTATTGATACTTCAGTCTTTATCTCCTTAGCTTTTTATGCATTCGATAAGTCTTTCAATAATAACCTTACGTTTTTATCGAGCTTAATACTCCCCTATTGGTTATTGAAGTGTTTTATGTCAGTTATCGAAACCCCTTTCGTTTATCTGGGGGTTAAGTGGTTAAGAGGCGCAAAGTGAAAGTTATTTTGGTCATGGTTTCCTCGTTGAACGGAAAAATAACAAAAGGTCGCGCCTCGAACATTTACTCCTGGACATCCAAAGAAGATTCAAAACTCTTTTTTCGACTTGTAGAAAAACACAACTTAATTGTGATGGGTAGAAAGACATATGAAGCAATACGCGAAAATATTGAATTAAGGCCTGACAAACTTCGGATAGTCTTAACGAAAGATCCCCAGAAATTTGCCTCAGATACCGTACCGGGTAGTCTTGAATTCAGCAACGAGTCCCCTGCCGAACTTCTAAGTAGGCTTCAAAGAATTGGTTACACGGAGATGCTACTCGTGGGAGGAGGCGAGGTTAATGCACTATTTTTGAAATCTTCTCTTGTGGACGAACTTTATTTAACAATCGAGCCGATTATTTTTGGTACGGGCAAAACGTTAGTCGCGGATGAGGAACTCGATGTATCATTGAAACTTATCGGAGTGAAGAAGCTAAACAAAAAAGGAACATTACATTTGCGGTATAGAGTTCGGAATTGAAGTTTCCCCAATCACCGTCCTGGCAGTTTTGATTTATTCAATTGCGTCTTCAATATTATTTCCTGGGCAAAATACGCATCTACTAGGTTCTTTGCGTTAGGAGAAAGCTCCTCTCTCATCTCTCTTAACTCTTCCCAGGGAAAGTACCTCAAATCATCATACTTATCCTTCTCTATTATTTGGGGCTCTCCAGATTTGACGGAGGTTAAATACCAGATATAGTCCATTACGTAAGTATCTTCCTCAAACTCTTTCCTTCCTAACTCCTTAATAATTTCAATATCCACTCCGATTTCTTCCTCGGCTTCTCTTTCAGCAGTTTTCCTTGGATCTTCTCCTTCTTCTATTTTTCCTCCAGGAGTTTCCCACTGAACTCTTTTAGCAGTATTTCTATGAATAAGTAATACCTCACCCTTGTCGTTTGGAATCACACAACCAGCAAGGATAATTTTATCCATGAAGTTACAATTACATTCGTTACTTGGCAAAGCCGTGCGCCGAATGGTACGTGGCTGGGAGGCCAGGATTCGAACCTGGATAAACAGATCCAAAGTCTGTTGGCCTACCGTTAGCCGACCTCCCAATGTCTTTCAAATTATACCACCTCTGTGCCTGTCTTTCATGGTATAATAAGAGCAGTACGCGCCCTGGTGCTGGAATTGGCAGACAGGCACGGTTCAGAACCGTGTGTCCGCAAGGACGTGAGAGTTCAACTCTCTCCCGGGGCACATATCGAGCTAGTAAAGTTTACATGCGGACGTGGCGGAACCCGGTATACGCGTATGCTTGAGGTGCATATGACCGCAAGGTCGTGGAGGTTCAACTCCTCTCGTCCGCACTAATAGGGCGATTAGCTCAGAGGAAGAGCGCTGCGTTTACATCGCAGATGCGGGGGTTCGAGTCCCTCATCGCCCACACAAGACTAGCCGAGTTAAGCGAAGCTTGGCTCGTCATTCGCAAAGCTCATGCCGAGCTAGCCAAGGTGGTCAAGGCACATGTCTGAAGAACATGGGATCTCAGTTCGACTCTGAGGCTCGGCACCCATTCGCTAACGCTCAGGGTAAACTGTTCTATGGCTTGGTTTGTTTACATTGTTAGATGCACAGATCATTCGTTGTACACAGGTATAACCTGGAACCTTAAAAAGAGAATTCAAGAGCATAATTCTAAAAAATATATAGGATATACAAGTAATAGAATCCCTGTGCGCTTGGTATACTGGGAAAGATTTAATGATAGGATTCAAGCAGCAAAGAAAGAAAAAGAAGTTAAGGGCTGGGTTAGATCAAAGAAGGAAAAGCTGATAAATAGTTTACACTGAGGCCATAGGCCGAAGTGCGGGTGTAGTTGAGTGGTACAACGCTTCCTTGCCAAGGAAGAGATCGGCGGTTCGATTCCGCTCACCCGCTCTTGATATAATTCTCTGTGGTATGTCCATTACATTAGAAGCACAGGACCTCTTCTTTATTGCCTTTTTAATAACCATTTTAATAACGCGAATCTTCTTGTATTTTGTTCCGGCACACTCTCGAATTTATACCGATAAGACCCATCATTTATATGTTGGTTCTATTCTCCTTGTAATCTCCCTAATATTTCTTGAAGGGGTTACTGGGGTTATCACTTCGGCAATTGCCATAGGATTTATCGTTGATGAAATATGGCTAATTCCCTACCTATTTGGCTTTTTGCACGGTGGGAGGCGGAAAATATATTGGAGCATCTCCTCGTTATCAGTGGTACTCTTGGGAGCTATTGCCGTTTTTTTCTGGCGTTACTACCTAGCCTCTATTTAATACTCCAAAGTCAGAAAGAATCTCATTTCCTGGTAATCGTGTAAGTTGAAGGGTGGAAGAGGAAGATGACCGGAGAATCCTCAACCAAAAAGCGCTGGAAGTCAAGATAGATCTTCTTTCGCGCCTCCTGGTCTAGGGTTTTGCGACCATCCTCAAGAAGCTTGTCAATCCTTTGACTCTCCTTGGTGTTACGATAGTTTGTAATGTTTGTTGTCGTTTGAGTCGAGTGCCAAAGACTGTATTGGTCAGGATCCGCAGGGATCTCCTGGATTGCCAAGAGAGCCTGAAAATTTTGAGGCAAGGCACTTGTAACCTGAACATCGGTTTTAACCCCAACAGCCTCCCAATAAGGTTTAATTTTGTCTGCAATAGGAAGAAGGCTCGGTGTCGTAACCAAAGTTACCGCAAGCTTGTCGTGCTGATCTTTAGGAAGAGCCGTATTTATGAGCTCTTTCGCTCGGTCCGGACTATAAGAGTACGGCTTAACCTGTGGGTTAAACGCCCAAGAATCGGGCGAAGTAGGACCTATTGCCCGGTCCTTTCCTAGAGCTTCCTTATCAATGGCATAGGCGAGCGCCTGGCGTATACTTTTATCGACTAGGAGGTTGTCGCTATTGTTTAGAAATACACCAACATACCTATCCCGCCGGACGCTCTCGGTAATCTGAACACCTTTCCAAGATAGAAGGTCTTTTGGATCAACTAGATCTTCAAGCGCTGATACTTCTCCAAGCTTGAAGGCGGTTCGGGCAGTTTCCTCTGATGGATAAAATTTATATATCTTTTTCTGGCCACTCGCGATATTCGTCATTTTGAGATTCTGAACGTAGTTTCCGCTAATGTAATTGATCTTGTCAACCTTCCACTCAGCAGTGCCTAAAAGACCTCTTTTAAAAACCGGTCTTGCAACGACGGCCGGGAATGGGGCAAATGGATCTTTAAGAACGAATTTAACTGTTTGGTCATCAACTACTTCTCGAGTTACATCCGAAAAGTTGTAATTTATATCGCGAGCGTTAATTTTTTTCCCATCCTGCCACTTTGCATCTCTAAGGCGAAAAATCCAGCTTTTGCCGTTATCAGTAGATTCCCAAGAAAGAGCTAAGCCGGGAAGAACATTGTTTGAAGAGTCGAGCTTTGTTAAACCTGGGCTAATCTGGGTTAGAATGCTTAGTGGGAGGTCTTCAACCGAGAAACGCCCAACTACCCCTATTGCCTCGGTTGTGCGAAGTGCCGGGAAAAGATCGCGAGCCGTTGAAAGGAGTATGAAGAACAAGATCCCCAAGAGTGCACTTCCAAAGAGAAGCTTTTTGAACTTTCTCAGGAAAGCCGTCAAAAGTCTTAAGGTATAGCGAATCTGGCGCATATGAATATGAGATTAAATAATCACAAAAACCTAAACAAGAAGTGAGGTGAAAGACACAATAACAAACAAGACTGCTACAACAATCGTTCCGCGAAAAAGAAGTTTTTCAATCCCCCGCCGAGTTGTATAAAGCTCACCGCCGCCACCCCAAGCTCCTCCGAGTCCAGCTCCACGAGACTGAAGCAGGATACAGATAATCAAGACAATCGCTAAAATAGTCTGAAAAACCGGGAAGAGATTCATACTCTCTATTGGTACAATACTATATATTGTAGCTTAAGTTTACCGGAATAGCCAAAAGAGGATCGAGGAGAAAAAGGAAAGGAGAAGGGCAATGACGATAAAAGCCCAAAGCACAGAAAAGGTTATTGCGGGGATTATAAAAAGACCGGTAGAAAGCCCTGGATAAGTAAAGGCCGTAATTTTTAAGCTTGGGACAACAAGAGTTACAATATAAAGGGTGATGGCGCTTGAGACCCAGCGCATAGTACCCAAGGTTACAAGGTTAAGGGGAAGGAGAAGAAGATTAATAAACGGCCGAATTAAACCATCCGCAAGGGTAAGGGCGAGAGC
>CAZLZK010000015.1:9220-12589 GCA_964564005.1 uncultured Gammaproteobacteria bacterium | reverse complement strand
CGCTAGTACACGAAGCTTCAGGTCGTTGCCGAAGCTTACACCCCCAACATACATTGCAATAAACCAAAGTACGATTGCGTGAATGCTAAGCGAGCGCAGGAATCGCCTCATATATCTACTATGCTAAAAAGTCAGTTCTTTGTCAACCGTTCGGCAACAAGACTTTTTAGACGAAGTTTAAAATGGTAGTTTTGGGCGAAGCGATGTGCTTCATCTCGTAATCTCTGCAGAAGATTTAAGGCTGGATTGTTGCTTCTCAGGCGGAGGACCATATACCCGCCGTCAGTCGGCACAACTATTTCCTCTAGACGTTTGGCCAGTCCAATAACAGGGAAGCTTTTTTCACCCTTAAGGTACTGTCTTGCTGCGGAAAGTTGCGGTTTCCCGCCGTCAACAACGATAAGGTCAGGCTCGCCCCAGTCGCTTGTATGATTGAGTCTCCTTTTTATTACCTCCCGGATCATCGAAAAGTCGTCCTTGGTCCGTCCCCCCCGAATTCGAAACCGTCGGTATAAATTCTTCTCAGGCTCTCCGTTAATAAACGTTACCATCGAAGCTACGGCTGAGGCTGCTCCAGTATGGGAGATGTGAAAACACTCAATTCGGCGTGGTTTTTTAATTTCGAGTGTCGGAGAAACGAACTTGTTTATATTCATTCCGTGTAGTCTTAAAATTTGATGAAGCTCCTTAATCTCGGTTTCTCTTAAATCCTCAAGCAGTCTTGGATTCTCAAGATAAGCAGTCGTTGGGCTATAGGGGGCAGTGATATACTCAAGAGCCCGTAGCTCATCCCTAACCCTTGCGGCCTTTTCAAATTTCTCCTTTTTTGAAAACTTCGCCATTTCTCTTGCCAAGCCCCGTTTTACCTTCACAATCTTCCCTGAAAGGAGCATCACTATTCGCCTTATATTTCGTCGGTATTGCCGTTTTAATACCTGTCGCAGCTCCTTATCCTCAATTTTAACGATAGCTCCGGGACATGGATTGCAAAGATTTAGATGGGAATAAAAACAACCTTTATTGCCTATCCCTTTTTGAGAACAATAGGGGAATACACGACGTATCTGGCGGAGGACCTCGCGCACAGTTCCCGAAGAAGGAAAGGGACCGAAGTAAGCGGAGCTTGACTTCGTATAAGTTAAGGCTGAGTCATCCTCATGCCGGGAGGTCGAAACCTTAGGAAACTCCTCCCTTGTCGTAATCTTAATATAAAGTGGGTGTTTATCGTCTTTCGCTCGACTATTGTACTTTGGTAAGTATTTCTTGATAAGGGCCGCCTCAAGAAGAAGGGCTTCAAGTTCTGAGCCCACAGGAACACTTTCAACTATCGCTGTGTCTAAAATCATAGCCTCACTTTTACGACCTCTTACGCCAAAGTGCCCTTTCACACGCTCGCGGATATTGATACTCTTCCCAACATATAAAACATGTCCGGCTTCATTTTTAAATAAGTAGACGCCCGCTCGTGCAGGAAGTTTGCGCCAGTTAATTTTTCTGTTTCCCATGCCGTAGGGCTGTAAAAAGAGCTGCCAGAAATACCAATAATGCCACAAAAACGACTAAAACGATCCTTGTGTAAAATCTTGCTTGGGGCACAATATAGGTGAAACTCCCGTCCCCAACATTAATTTTTATCATCTTTTCATCCCGGGCTGATAACATTCCCGACTTAAAGGTAACTTTGAAAGACATTTGGTCATACGGAGCTAGGAAGTCTACATTTATCCGTTCGCTTCTAACAATCTCTAAACCTTCGGGCTCAAAGGTGATGGGTTGGGCATAAAAAGCTGTCGGCCCGGAATTTGAAAGGCGGACGGTTATCTCGTCTTGCAAAACGGACAGGGGATTTTGTTGTGGTACAACTGTTATATTAATTCCAGCCATTCTAGTGTTTGGTAGCTGGCCAAACTTAATTTCCACATCACGACCTGCGCTGGGATCAGTTTTATAAGTGCCCGCTGCGGCGGGACTGGTGGAACTTTGTCCATGTATGGCAAAGGTAATATGCGAAAGATCAAATTTGTTGAAATAATCTATGCCTCCAGTTGTGTTTTCCCAAGTTGGATCAATGGGGCGCCAGATGCTTTTCTCCTCGTCCCAAAACTCCGGCCAAGCATGAAGGACGTCGGCGACGAGAGATAGCGGTTGAAGTTCTGGATTTTCGGTATAAGCATAGCCGTTAACCTCTCTCGCAGAAATCCCCGTAGCGCGGGCAAGCGCCACGAATAAATCTGTAAACTCCATACAAAGTGCGCTGTCGGGCGCTTTAAGCGCCCCAACTGCGCCTAGTCGCTTGGCCTCTCCCTCAACCCTCGAGTAATCATAGTTTAGGGTTTGCGTCACATAGTTAAATATCTGCCGCGGGGTTCGAAGCTCATTCGCAAGCTTCTTTACCTCGGGATTGCTAACTTCCCAAAACGGCTGTTCGGCTAAAAGCGCTAAGGTTTGCCTTGGCGAAATCTGAGGAAACTGTTGTTGGGGTGTTGCAAAAATTTGGACGACGCCCCAAGCTTGAACTTCCAACTCTTCCCCTCCGGTGAGTCTAAAAGTTCCCAGCCAGTTCCCGTCGTTATCAAGCCTGATTTTTTGCGGCTTTGGCGTTATGCTTTCATAATAAACGCGCTGAAAAGCTGTGTCAGGGGGAAGTGCGATCTCTGTTTCGCCGGTCTGGGAATATGGGTTAGTCAGGTGGTATGTCAGTTTGAACGAAAAAACCTGAAATTCTCCAAAAGCCGCGGTTACTCCGCGCATTAAGTTATCTTTATCGAAACTAAACTCGTAATAGTTTGCTGACCGGTTTCTCGAGCGAGAATCGGGCGAGATATATGCAGGATTTCCAAATAACAATGGAACTTTTAATAGGAGTTTGTACGAGCTCATATTTTCGGGTTGCCCAATCTTAGGAAGAGTTAAATCCCAAACCTGTCCGTTTTGAAGTGCAACGCCATACTGCTTGTAACCTATCTCAAATGTGCGCGATCTTCCCTTGCCCACTAGAGAATCTGGAAATGAAGCGGAAATTTTAGTTTCCCCTCCCGATTCCACGACTGTCGATGGAAGGTCTTTCCCATCTTGAGTTGCAAATATGTTCTCCGGCTTTTTCCCCTCAAGAGCCAGGGTGTATAAGGTTGCATAAACTTCGGATAAATTATTAGTTAGTGTAATTCGATTTAAAACATCCGCTGACCCGTCAATGTCTACGGTATAGGTTGTATTGTAATCAACCGTAAACTCTTGTTGGGCGAAAGCGGGCACAGATAGAACATAGAACAAAGAACACAGAACAAAGGCAGAAAAGGATACCTTCAAAAAGTGAAGTTTCACAAGGTTATTTTATTTTGAGCGACAGCGAAAAACAAGCTCTGCTTA
>CAZLZK010000015.1:0-9120 GCA_964564005.1 uncultured Gammaproteobacteria bacterium | reverse complement strand
TGCTTACATGATTTGGGCGAGGAATTGCCCTGTGTACGATTTTTTATTTTTCGAAACATCCTGGGGAGTACCCTGGGCTACAATCTCTCCCCCAGCCTCCCCTCCTTCAGGACCAAGATCAATGATCCAGTCGGCGTTTTTAATAACATCAAGATTATGCTCAATAACCGTAACAGTATTGCCCATCTCAACCAAGCGTCGTAAGACAACAACAAGCTTTTCCAGATCAGCAAAGTGGAGGCCGGTTGTTGGTTCGTCTAAAATATAAAAGGTTGTACCACCGGACCGTTTCCCTAATTCCGCTGCCAGCTTTACTCTTTGTGCTTCTCCGCCAGAGAGAGTTGGCGCCGACTGACCAAGTTCAATATAGCCAAGGCCAACATCAAGGAGAGTTTGCAACTTCCCGGAGATTGCCGGTATGTTTTGAAAAAACTCTCTTGCTTCCTCGACTGTTAAGTGTAAAACATCGGCTATGTTTTTGCCGTGCCATTCTACCTCCAAAGTTTCACGACCATAGCGGGAACCATTGCAAACGTCACAGGTAATATAAACATCAGACAAAAACTGCATCTCAATCTTATTTACTCCTTGCCCCTCACAAGCTTCGCAGCGCCCGCCCTTAACGTTAAAGGAAAACCGCCCGGGCTTATAGCCGCGAATTCTACTTTCTGAGGCTTGGGCAAAAAGAGCACGAATATCTGAAAACACGCCGGTATATGTCGCAGGATTTGACCGAGGAGTTCTTCCGATTGGCGACTGGTCGATAAGCGAAACTCTTGTAATTCCCTCGATGCCCGCGAGGTTTTTGTATGTGCCAGCTTTCTCATATGTAGCTCTTCTACCAAAAAATTCTCCATCCAGCTCGTGTCTTAGGGCTGGGTAAAGTGTGTCTACAAGCAGGGTTGATTTGCCAGAACCAGAAACTCCGGTTATACAAATGAATTTTCCCAGAGGAAATTTAACTACTAAGTCTTTTAAGTTGTGCTCGCTTGCGCCGATCAGATTAACGGATTCACCAACTAAAGCTTCTTTTTTGTAGGGCAGTCCCTTTCTGACAAAAAGATTGTGTTTTCCGGATAAATATTTTGACGTCACTGAGTTTTTATCCTTCAATATGTCCGCAACGGTACCTTGGGCAACAATTATACCTCCGTGTTTCCCAGGGCCAGGCCCGAAATCAAGTATCCAATCGGACGACTCCATCATCTCCCGATCGTGCTCAACTACAACAACCGTATTCCCTAAATCCCGTAGACTTTTTAGAGTTTGAATAAGACGCTTGTTATCTCTCTGGTGCAAACCAACAGTCGGCTCATCCAAAACATAAAGAACGCCGGTTAACCCTGATCCTATTTGAGAAGCAAGCCTTATCCTTTGAGACTCGCCACCGGCTAGAGTTTCTGCGGGCCGGTTTAAAGTAAGATACTCAAGTCCAACTGAAACCAAAAAAGAAACTCTAGCCGCGATCTCCTTTAGAATAAGCCTTGCTATCTCTTGTTCGCGAGGAGAAAGTGGTGTTTTGGAGCCCTGAAGATATTTAACAAATTCGAGTGCATCATTTATTGGAAGTTCTGTCACATCACTTATTGAACGCCTGTCAACTGTGACTGACAGAGCCTCGGGGCGTAGCCTTGCGCCATTGCAGGAGGGGCAAACTCGCTGAACCATATATCTTTCAATCTCGCGTCGGACATATTCGGAGTCGGTCTCAGAGTAACGGCGCTCTAACTCATTAATAATTCCCGGAAAGGTTTCGACAATTTGAGTCTCTCGCCCAAACCGATTGGTGCCAAACACTTGATAAGAAGTCTCCCCGGTTCCATGAAGGAGAAGCTTTAATTTCGTTCGCGATAAATTACCAAGCTGGATCTTTGTACTAAAGCCATTCTCTTCGGCGACTGTTCGTACGAGCCGGGCAAACCAAGTATCGTTTTCAAAGCTACTTGCCAAGGGCAGAATCCCTCCCTCCTCAGTGCTTAATCTTGGATTAAGTAGCCGATCGGGGTCAATTTCCATCAAGGTCCCAATACCAAAGCACTTTTGACAAGCTCCGTGCGGTGAGTTAAAGGAAAACATACGAGGTTCAAGCTCAGGAAGGCTAATATTGTCAACAGGGCAAGCAAAATGCTCGGAGAAAAGATGATCGTGCATATTTTGTGGCCGCTCCGGCACTGAAAATCCCTTGTCCAAAACCTCGGAGACGACGACTAAGCCTTCGGATAGACCCAGCGCTTGTTCGATCGAATCAGATAGTCGGGACCGCAGGTTTTCTTCTGCAACTTTACCTCGCAGTTGCGATTTATCCAATGAGATTCGATCAACGACAACGTCTATTTTGTGTTTATTAGTCTTTATTAGAATGAAGTCTTCGGAAAGCTCATAAACTCTGCCATCAACTCGGACTCTGGTATATCCTTTAGCCCGCAAACTTTCGAAGAGATTGCTAAATTCGCCCTTTCTGTCACGAACAACTGGTGATAGAACCAAAAATCTTGCAACATGATGTTTAGCAAGCGCCTCTTTAATTAAATGAAGTATCCCGTTAACAACTGAATCTTGGGTTTGTTGGGCAATTTCCCGACCGCAAATGGGACAATGCGGATGCCCAACTCGAGCAAAAAGAAGTCTTAAATAGTCATAGATTTCAGTAACCGTCCCGACAGTTGAACGAGGATTGTGAGAAGTTGTTTTTTGCTCAATCGATATTGCCGGAGATAATCCTTCAATTGTATCCACGTCGGGCTTGCTCATTATGCCCAAGAACTGCCGAGCGTAAGCCGATAAACTCTCTACATAGCGCCTTTGTCCTTCTGCATAAATTGTGTCAAAGGCCAAAGAACTTTTCCCACTACCCGAAACTCCCGTAAAAACGACTAGTTTGTTTTTCGGGATATCGACATTAACATTCTTTAAGTTATGTTGCCTGGCGCCTCTTACTTTAATTATGTTTTCCATGAACTAGAAAAAGGCCCTCGTCTCCCAGGGCGCTTCAAGTATACCACGCGTGGTATACTCTTCGTATGGCCACGTCACAGGATTTGGTTAAGAAGAAATGTATTCCTTGCGAGGGTGGGACTCCTCCGATGACGCGCGAGGAGGTGGAAAAATACCTTCCAGAAGTCCCGGGGTGGAAGTTTTCCGAGGATGTAAAATCTATCTCGAGAAAGTTCACGTTTCAAAATTTCAAAGAAGCTATAAGGTTCGTAAATCTGGTTGCCGATATCGCCGAGGAAGAAGACCATCATCCGGATATTTTGATTAACTACAAGCGCGTTACATTCACCCTAACAACCCACGCAATCGGCGGTCTCTCCGAAAACGACTTCATCATGGCTGCTAAGATAGATACTCTTCAATCTCCTTAATCCTGTCTCTAAATCTTGCCGCGAGTTCGAAGTTTAAGTCGCGGGCGGAGGCATTCATGGCAAGGTGGAGTTTTTGAACAAGTTTTCGGCGATCTTGCGGCGTCATATCCTCGATGTCAAGTTCCTCAAGATGCTCAACAACCTGTCTTTCAATTCCATAGAACATCGGCTCGGGTTCTTTTAGTCCTCGCTCAATGAGCTTTGCCCGAATGGGCTTAACGATAGTCTTGGGAGTAATTCCGTGCTTTTTGTTGTATCTAAGCTGGACATTACGGCGTCGGACTACCTCCTTTATCGCGCGATCCATTGAGCCGGTTTTTTGATCAGCATACATAATAACTTTCCCCTCGATGTGCCGCGCAGCTCTCCCCATAACCTGGATTAAAGAGGTTTCGGAGCGCAAAAAACCTTCTTTATCGGCATCCAAAATCGCGACAAGCGAGACCTCGGGAAGATCAAGTCCTTCACGCAAAAGATTAATGCCGACGAGAACGTCATATTTCCCAGCGCGCAGGTCATCCAATATGTCTGTCCGGTCCAGGGTTGCAACATCAGAATGAAGATAATGGACTTTCATCCCTCGCTCTTCTAGGAAAGTAGACAAATCTTCGGCAATTCTCTTTGTTAAGGTTGTAACAAGCGTTCTTTGTCCTTTTTTAGCCCGTGCCTCTATTTCAGCTATCAAATCGTCAATTTGCCCTTTTGTTGGTCGAATATCAATCTGTGGATCCGGTATTCCAGTTGGTCGTATCAATTGTTCAACAACGTGGTCTTTACTTATTGAAAGCTCCCATTTTGCAGGGGTTGCAGAAGTATAAATTGTTCGCGGAACACGGCGCAAGAACTCTTCAAAGCGAAGCGGCCGATTATCAAACGCGGCAGGAAGCCTAAATCCGAAATCAACCAAGGTTTTCTTCCTTGCAAAATCTCCGTTGTACATCCCGCCAATTTGAGGAACAGTCATATGCGACTCGTCAATTACAACCAAAAAATCGTCCCCGTACGCCTCGTGGTAATAATCAAGAAGAGAATATGGCGGCTCGCCTGCGCTTCGACCATCAAAGTAGCGTGAATAATTCTCAATTCCGTTTACATACCCAACTTCCTGAATCATCTCAAGATCATAATTAACCCTCTGGGCAAGTCTATGCGCCTCTAGTTCCTTCCCTTGTTTTTTGAGTAGTACCACTCGTTTCGCCAAATCATCTCTAATTTGAGGAAATACATTTGCATAAATTTCTGGATTGGTCATGTAGTGCTTGGCAGGATAGAGAATCAGCTGACCAGCTGTCAGCTGTCGGCTGTCCAGCTTGCCGGTCATGGGATCGATGTTTGATAGACTCTTAACCACATCACCTTCGAGCATGACCCGCATTGCAAAGTCTTCATAAGCAGGGAAAATATCGATCGTGTCGCCTCGAACGCGGAAGGTTCCGCGGTGAAAACCAAAATCGCCCCTCTCGTACTGCAACTCAACTAGTCGCTTAAGAATTGCTCTTTGGTCTATTGCTTGTCCTTTTGAAAGCTCAAGAACGAAGTTCCCGTACTCTCTAGGCGAGCCGATGTTATAGATACAGGAGACAGAAGCGACGACTATTGTATCGCGTCGGGTGAGAATGTTAGCGGTTGCTCGAAGTCGAAGTTTGTCTATCTCTTCATTAATCTCGGTTTCTTTTTCAATATATGTATCGGTTTGGGGAATATAAGCTTCCGGTTGGTAGTAATCGTAATAAGAGACAAAGTAGGAAATTGCATTTTTTGGGAAAAAGTCCCGCAACTCTTGATAAAGCTGGGCCGCTAGAGTTTTGTTGTGGGAAATAACAAGTGTCGGAAGCTGAGTTTTTTCGATTACATTGGCTACAGTAAATGTTTTTCCCGACCCAGTAACTCCCAACAACACTTGATGTGTTACATTATCCCTAACCCCTATCGCTAACTCTTCAATAGCTTGCGGCTGATCGCCTGTGGGTTTATATGGTGACGCTAGTTTAAACACCTTGTGCCTATTTTAGCATGAAATGCTCTTAACAAAATTGGTAAAACGATGTATCCTATGGGCACACAGCATGGCTTTCAGAATTGACGTTGTTTATAAAGTCCACGATACGAGAGCCGATGTACAGAAAAAATACTTCGCGACGATTGTTGCCGAAAAAATACAAAAGGTAGAGCTTGCCGACTCCTACACCATCGATGCGGGTCTGTCACCGGAGCAAGTAGTCGAGGTGACACATCTTCTTGCAAATCCTCTAATCGAAAGAGCGCATATTAATGGGTATAAACCCAGAGGGTTTACATTTGCGATCGAGATCGGGTATCTCCCTGGTGTAACGGATAATATAGGAACTACTGCGAAAGAAGCCATTGAAGATCGATTACATCTGAAGTTTAACAAAGGAGGTGTCTATTCTTCCCGCATATTCTTTATCTCTGGGCGTCTCACAAGGCACGACACCATTAAATTAGCCGAAAGCCTTTATAACCCCCTTATCCAGAGAGTCTTAATTAAAAGCTCCGGGGAATTTGTAAAAGATAGCAGCATGGGAGTCGTCGTACCCAGGGTTCTCCTAGAGACTAACCTCAAAATCGACACAATCAATTTAAAAGTTCCCCCGCGCGAACTCGAAAAAATTGGGAAAGAAGGAATCAAAAATCGGGACGGTACAAAACGAGGACCGTTGGCGCTTGATCTTACTTATATGAGAGCTATCCAAGCATATTTTAGAAAAAAGAAGCGTAACCCAACAGATGTTGAGCTGGAATCAATTGCCCAAACATGGTCTGAGCACTGCAAGCATACGATCTTCGCGGATCCGATCGATGATCTTGCCAATGGTCTCTATAGAACTTACATTAAAGCCGCCACGAATAGAATTCGAAAAGAGAAGGGAGATCGCGATTTTTGTGTTTCTGTCTTTACTGATAATTCCGGCGCAATAAAGCTCGACCGGAGATACTTAATAACCCACAAAGTCGAAACCCACAACAGCCCATCGGCACTCGACCCTTTCGGTGGCTCTATAACCGGTATTGTTGGAGTCAACCGTGATGCAATTGGCTTTGGGTTAGGAGCAAGGCCCGCAGTTAATACTTATGGATTTTGTTTTGCTGATCCAAGAGATAATACCGAGTTTTTCAAAGGCCCGAAAAGGAGTGAAAAAATGCTCCCCAGTCGTCGAATTGTGGAGGGGGTAATCCAGGGCGTCAACGTTGGCGGAAACTGCTCGGGAATACCAACGCCACAGGGCTTTGTATTTTTTGACAAAAGGTATCGCGGAAAACCACTTGTTTTTGTAGGAACCGTAGGACTAATTCCTACAAGAGTCAAAGGGAAATTGTCCTCTCAGAAGAGGGCACAGCCCGGGGATTACGTCGTAATGGTAGGAGGGCGAGTCGGACAAGATGGAATCCACGGCGCAACATTTTCCTCCGAAGCTCTTGGGTTGGGAAGTCCGGCAACCGCTGTCCAAATCGGCGACCCAATAACTCAGAAGAAGTTGAGTGATGCTCTTGTGAAGGAGGCAAGAGATCTAGGACTCTACCATAGCATAACTGATAATGGAGCAGGTGGGCTTTCCTGTTCTGTTTCCGAAATGGCGAAGGAGTGCGGAGGCAGCATTGTTTATTTAGATAAAGTGCCACTTAAATATCCCGGACTTGATCCTTGGAAAATTTGGATATCAGAGTCTCAAGAAAGAATGACGCTCTCTGTTCCCAAAAACAAATGGGAAAAGTTTGCCAGACTTATGAAACATCGAGGTGTCGAAGCTTCCATAATCGGTGAGTTTACAAATTCCGGGAAATGTAAGGTTGAATACGCTGGTAGGGTTGTAATGGATATTGAGATGGAGTTTTTACACAATGGACTACCAAGTCGGCCGATGAAAACAGCCACAACCCAAACATATCACGCAGAGCCAAAAATCCCCAAGGTCAAGGATTGCACGAATCTCTTTCTTTCAATGCTTTCGCGCTTAAATATCGCAAGCTTTGAATTTATCTCTAGCCAATACGATCATGAAGTCCAAGGAAGCTCTATTGTTAAACCACTCCAGGGTAGGGGCTTAGTTAACGGGGACGTTTCAATTGTGAAACCTGCGCTTGATTCCAAAAAAGGAGTAATGCTTTCTCAAGGTCTTTATCCCTCTTATTCGGATATTGATACATATCACATGGCCGCTTCAAGTATCGATACCGCAATTAGAAATTTAATCGCTGCGGGAGCTGACCCTGACAAAATTGCCCTTCTTGATAATTTTTGCTGGTGCAGCTCAAATGAACCGCAGCGTCTAGGGCAGCTTAAAGCGACCGCAAAGGCCTGCTATGACTATGCTGTTTCTTTCGGAACCCCATTTATATCCGGAAAAGACAGTATGTTTAATGACTTTAAGGGATATGATAAAAAAGGAAATCCTATAAAAATCTCGATTCCTCCTACTCTTTTAATTTCCTCTATTGGGATTTTAGATAACATCGAAAAAGCTGTAACTCTTGACGCAAAATTCCCTGGAGATCAAGTATACCTTTTGGGGGAAACCCGCGATGAGTTGGGCGCATCCGAATATTACGCGCTGTGGGGTGAGCTTGCGAAAAAAGAATATATTGGGACGACGGTACCTAAAGTTGATGCACAGAGAAATAAAAAACTTTATCGAGCGTTCTCGAGGTGTATAAAAATGGGCCTTGTCGCCTCAGCTCAAAGTCTGTCGCGAGGAGGACTAGCGGTAGCGCTTGCGAAAACCGCTATGGGGGGAATGCTGGGAGTGGACATTTCTTTGGAAGGTATTCCTAGAGGCGGAACACGTGATGACTTCGCGTTATTTTCTGAGAGTCAAGGGCGTATTCTTGCAACCGTTGCGCCAAAAAATATTAAAGAGTTTGAAAAGACATTGAGTGGAAATGCAGTTATTAATATGGGAAAAGTGAGACGCGACACCTCGATTGTGGTTAGAGGAAAAGAGGGAGACGTTATTGTAAAAACAAAGGTTCAGTCGGCCCGAAAAGCATATAAGGAGACTTTTAAGAACTATTAATCATGGTAAAACCGCGCGTTTTAGTATTCTCAGGTTACGGACTCAATTGCGAGGAGGAGACGAAGTATGCTTTTAATCATGCCGGCGCTCTAGCAAACATTGTCCATGTCAATGATCTAATAGATGGTTTAACAAGTTTAAAAAACTATCAGATTTTAGCGCTCCCTGGTGGATTTTCTTATGGTGATGATACAGGTAGTGGCAAGGCATATGCTAATAAACTTAAAAATCATCTCGAGGAAGAGTTACAAAAATTTATCGAGCGTGACACCCTTACTATTGGCATCTGTAATGGCTTTCAGATACTGACAAATTTAGGATTACTCCCTGGTGCACTGCTCCACAATAAAACCGCTCGATATATCAATCGCTGGGTTGATATTAAGGTGACCAACAAAACTCCTTGGTTTAATAGAATAAAGAGGATCGCGATTCCCATTGCTCATGGTGAGGGTAGATTTTATGCTGACTCAAAGACTAGAGATCGCCTTAAGAAAGATAGGCTCATTGCAGCAAAGTATACGAAGGGTGAAGTTTTCAAATACCAAAACCTTGAATATAATCCAAATGGAGCGCTTGACGATATCGCGGCAGTTGCCGGATTTGAGGGACGGGTACTTGGAATGATGCCCCACCCGGAACGCGCAATACGATTTACCCAGTTTCCAAATTGGACATACCTTAGAGAAAAATTGAAAAGAGCCGGAAAAAAGATTCCGGAA
>CAZLZK010000014.1:18220-18946 GCA_964564005.1 uncultured Gammaproteobacteria bacterium | reverse complement strand
CAACCATGTCAATCTTGTTTAAGAAAACAACGAGCGCGGGAACGTTAACTTGGCGAGCAAGGAGAACGTGCTCTCGGGTTTGAGGCATTGGCCCATCAGGCGCTGAGACAACAAGAATTGCTCCGTCCATCTGGGCTGCTCCGGTAATCATGTTCTTAACATAGTCCGCGTGGCCAGGAGCATCAATGTGGGCGTAGTGGCGTTTTTCGGTCTCGTACTCGAGGTGGGAGATGTTAATTGTAACTCCGCGCTCTTTCTCCTCAGGAGCATTGTCAATGTCGCCAAAAGCCATTGCTATGGTTTTATTCCCCGGCTGCTTTGACAAAACGTTGGTTATTGCCGCAGAAAGAGTAGTCTTTCCGTGGTCAACGTGGCCAATAGTCCCAATATTTACATGGGGCTTTGTTCTCTCGTATTTTGCTTTTCCAGCTTCTCCTGCCATAGCTATATAGTTTACTTTCTTCTAGACAAAAATACAAGGGCTCAAAAAGCCCTAGTGTGCGTATTGTAAACTACCCTCTAAGAGGTTGTCAAGACCTACTCCCACTCTATCGTCGCCGGAGGTTTGTTGGTAATATCGTAGACCACACGATTTACCTCTTTTATTTCATTCACAATCCGCGTAGAAATTTTATCGAGTAAGCTTTCGGGAAGGCGAGCCCAGCGTGCAGTCATCGCATCCTTTGCACGCACGGCACGGACAGCTACGGTTTCTCCATAAGCTCT
>CAZLZK010000014.1:0-18210 GCA_964564005.1 uncultured Gammaproteobacteria bacterium | reverse complement strand
GTCTTTATCCCCGTATATACCGCAAAAATCTGCCACAACTTGTCAATTCCGGACTTTTCGGTCTCTTCTTGAACTATGCTATCCGCGCGTCGCACAATGCTAATGTTTTGGGTGTCAACCGGGCCGATGATTCTTACAGCCAAGCCTGGCCCAGGAAACGGCTGCCTCTGTGTAATCTCCTTGGGCAAACCCAAAATCTTACCGATTCTTCTTACTTCGTCTTTATAAAAAGTTCTTAGAGGCTCTACAAGAGCAAGGTTCATCTTTTCCGGCAACCCGGCAACATTGTGGTGAGTCTTAATCTTCTGACTGTGAACTGTTCCAGCGCTCTCAATCACATCAGGGTATATTGTGCCTTGAACGAGAAACTGAGCTTTGGTTCGCAGAGCTTCTTTTTCAAAAACATCTATGAATGTCTTGCCGAGTATCCCTCGCTTCGTGGCGGGATCGGAAACGCCCCCAAGTCTCTTAAGAAACAGGGTTTGAGCATCAACGGTTCGGAGATTCATTCGGTAGTGCTTCTTAAAGACTTTTCGTAAAGATTCCGTCTCGCCTTCCCGCATTAATCCTGAATCTACATAAACAGCGGTTAGGTTTTTACCAATTGCCTTGTGAACAAGAAGGGCAGCAACGGAGGAGTCAACCCCGCCAGAGAGAGCACAAATTGCTCGTCCGCGACCCACGGAATCTCTGACATCGTTTATCAAACTTTCGACCAGTCTTTTATTGATTGCCTTCTTTACAGGCTCAATACCGCAGACTTTTAAGAAATTTTTTAAGATGTGCTCGCCAAACTGCGTGTGCACAACTTCCGGGTGGAACTGAAGTCCATAAATTGCTTTGCCAGAATTCTCGATTGCGGCATAGGGAATCGTTTGTGTCTTGGCAACGGCTTTAAACCCATGGGGCAGCTGAGTTACCTCATCTCCGTGACTCATCCAGACGCGGAAACTTTTCGACGGGATGCCAGAAAATAATCTTCCGCCACGAGTTAAAATCTCCGCAGGACCATATTCCTTTGTTTTTCCGGCTTCAACTTTACCACCCAAAAGGTGTGCGACAAGCTGCTGCCCATAACAAATTGCTAAGACTGGTAACCCCAAATTAAAGACTTGCTTGTCGATGGTCGGAGAGTCCTCCTCGTATACACCAGCTGGTCCGCCGGAAAGAACCACTCCTTGTAGTTCCATCTTTTTTACCTTTGCCAGTGCTCCTTCAGGCTCGATAACCGCAACATTAGCCCCAAGTTCACGAAGACGGCGGGAGATAAGGTGGGCAGTCTGGGAGCCGAAGTCGACAACAACAATCACCTTAGCCTTATTGTAATGGAAATTTTACGATCTTGCCGCACCCACTCTAATTTTCTCCTTTTGCCCGACAATCTGCGCAATAATATTTTGCGGGACTTCTTGGTAGTGGGAGGGTTCCATATAATAGCTTGCGCGGCCTTGAGAGAGAGAGCGAAGTGCTGTTGCGTAGCCCGAGACCTCGGCAAGAGGAACTAGAGCGGTAACTTGCTGCATCATTCCTCTCTGTTCGGTCCCCAAAATTTGGGCGCGCCTCGCGGAAAGGTCCCCTATAACATCCCCCAAAACAGACTCCGGAGTTGAAACAGCAACTTTCATAATAGGCTCAAGAAGTGTTAGGTCCGCACTTTTTGCTGCCGCTTGAAGAGCCATGGAGCCAGCAATTTTAAACGCTATTTCTGAGGAGTCAACATCATGGAACGTTCCGTCGTAAACCGCGACCTTGACATCAACAAGAGGGAAGCCTGCCAAAATCCCATTGTCCATAGTTTCCTTGACCCCTTTTTCGATTGCCGGAATAAACTCTTGGGGAATTACTCCTCCTTTAATCTCTGAGACAAACTCTGACCCCTCACCCCGGCCTTTGGGTTCAACCCGCAAGAAACAGTGTCCGTATTGACCGCGGCCTCCGGACTGCCTAATGTATTTACCCTCGCCTTGGGCAACCTTCTTGATCGTTTCTTTGTAAGCAACTTGGGGTGCGCCAGTTAAAGCCTCAACTCCGTATTCTCTTCTCATCCTGTCAACCAAAACCTCAAGTTGCAGTTCTCCCATGCCGGAGATTATTGTCTGGCCCGTTTCATAATTTGCCTTGACTTTGAAGGTTGGATCTTCTTCCCCGAGTCTACTCATTGCATAACCTAGCTTCTCTTGATCCTGTTTTGTCTTGGGCTCGATGGCAAGAGATATAACCGGCTCGGGAAAGCTTATGCTCTCTAAGATTATTGGGTAATTAGGCGCACATAGAGAATCGCCAGTGACCGTTTCTTTAAGACCGACTGCCGCGACAATCTCTCCAGCGTAGGCTTCTTCAATAAGCTCCCTTTGCTCTGCAT
Organism: uncultured Gammaproteobacteria bacterium; assembly: GCA_964564005.1. GTDB lineage: Bacteria > Patescibacteriota > Microgenomatia > UBA8517 > UBA10165 > CAZLZK01. The sequence goes on along the minus strand of CAZLZK010000014.1, from coordinate 15,848 downwards.
GAAGAAGAACCAAGCGACCAATCCTCTCAGAAGCCCTTTTGGTGGCATTGTAAACCGGCGAGCCGGCTTTTAGGGTCCCTGAATAGATGCGCAACCAAACAAGGCGACCTATGTGGGGGTCAACGTTTATCTTAAATGCCAAAGCTGCAAACGGCTGATCGTTCTTGGGATATCTCTCCTCGGTTTCACCGCTCTCAGGATTGACACCCTTAACCGGCGGAAGGTCAAGGGGGGAGGGCAGATACTCAACAACAGCATCCAGAATCCGCTGAACCGTAGCCATTCGGTTGTCTCCAGCTAAGATTGGGAAAAACCTCCCCTGAATTGTGCCCTTCCTTATTGCCCTTTTAATCTCAGCTGGGGTTAATTCTTGACCGTCTAAGAATTTCTGCAGAACGTCGTCGTCAAACTCGGCAACTTTCTCCAAAAGCTCCTCGCGGTATTTCTTGGCTTTTTCGATAAGATCAGAAGGCACCTCTCCTTCGAGGAGTTTGTTATCAGCCTGGTCTTTGTAAGTAAACGCCTTCATTTCGATAATATCCACAACTCCCCGGAGCGCGTGCTCTAGACCTATGGGGATATCAACTGGCGCGGCATTTGGGTTTAGACGCTCTCTAATTGAGGCGATAGAGCCTTCAAAATCCGCCCCAACAAGGTTAATTTTGTTCAAAGAACATATTCGAGGGACGTTATACTTGTCGGCTTGACGCCAGACGGTTTCCGATTGCGGCTCAACGCCGGTACGCCCATCAAAGATCATAACCGCTCCGTCCAAAACGCGAAGCGAGCGTTCGACCTCAACCGTAAAATCTATGTGTCCCGGGGTATCAATAATGTTTACCCTGTGTTCCTCTTGGGAGATATCGCCTTTTACGTGTGTGGTCCAAAAAGTCGTAATTGCCGCGGAAACAATGGTTATTCCACGCTCCCGCTCCTGCTCCATCCAGTCGGTAACCGTTGAGCCTTCGTCAACCGAGCCTAATTTGTAAGTTTTTCCCGACTCAAAAAGAATACGCTCCGTGGTCGTAGTTTTTCCAGCGTCAATATGGGCAATAATCCCGATATTGCGAATGCGCTCCATCGGAAGATCCCGTTTTTCAGTTGTTGTTGTGATCAACGCACCCTTTTTAGCTGCCATGGTTCGACTCGCTTCGCTCACTCACCACAAGTATAACAATCCTATACCCTATGTTCTACAGCCTATGTTCTGCGCTCTTGCGCACAAAAAATCGCTGCTCCTTACCGGAAGCAGCGCATCTAAGGTTGGCGTGTTACCACCTGAAGTGAGCAAACGCTTTATTGGCTTCTGCGATTCTTTCCATCTCTTGCCTTTTTGCAATTGCTCCTCCTTCGTTCTTGGACGCTGCTAGGATTTCGGCGGCGAGTTTGTTGGCGTAAGTCTTGAACTCACTGTTAGAGCGAGAGTTTGCAGCTTGAATTAGCCAGCGAATTGCAAGAGATTCTTTTCGGGGGCCGCGAACCGGCGAAGGCACTTGGTAAGCAGCTCCTCCAATTCTACGCGAGCGAACTTCCATCTCGGGTTTTATATTCTCTATAGCTTCGAAAAAAACCTTGAGCGCGTCATTTTTAGTCTCCCCGGCTACCTTCTCAAAGGCGGTGTAGATATGCTTTTGAGCTATCGCGCGCTTGCCGTCTTTCATCGAACGGTTGATAAGCTTGGTAACAAGCTTGTTTTTGTAAACAGGATCTTCTTTTACGTCTCGTAATTTTGCTTGTGATTTCCTCATGTTAGGCTGTGGGGACAGCTTCAGGCGCAGGGCCAGGGGCTTCTGCAGGCGCTGCCTTTCGTACAGGGACACCGCCGGCTTTGGTGCCATACCTCGATCTTGAGGTCTTACGACCCTCAACGCCAGCTGTATCAAGTTTCCCCCGTACAATGTGGTACTTCACTCCCGGAAGGTCTTGCACGCGGCCTCCGCGAACTAAGACTATTGCATGCTCTGCTAAGTTGTGCCCCTCGCCTGGAATGTAAGCTGTTACCTCCTGTTTATTGGAAAGCCTGACGCGCGCGACCTTCCGGAGCGCCGAGTTAGGTTTCTTGGGCGTCATTGTGCGCACCTGAAGAACAACCCCACGTTTAAATGGACTCGCATACTCCTTAAAACGGCGGTCTTTGTTGTTCCACCAACGCCGCAGCGCCTGAGATTTGGCCTTTTTTAAGAGCTTCTTTCGTCCTCGTTTCGCAAGTTGTGAAGTCGTAGGCATGTTTTGTTACTCGCTCATTATATCACGAAGCAGCCTTGCCGGGAAGTCTTGCGCGCTCAGCGGTCGTTGGGATAAGTCGTCCTATAATGACGTTCTCTTTTAACCCCATGAGTTTGTCTTCATGCCCGAGCAGAGCTGCATCCGTCAGAACGCTGGTCGTGCTTTGAAAAGAGGCCGCCGACAACCATGAGTCTGTAAAAAGAGAAGAACGGGTAATACCAAGGACTACAATCTGGGCCGTTGCTGGTTCCCCTCCCTCTGAGAGTACCCGCTCGTTTTCCCCCTCAAAAACCGCTTTTGTAACAATGTCGCCGGGCAGAAGTGTTGTATCTCCTTGGCTTCCCACTCTTACCTTATCTGACATCTTGCGTACAATGACCTCGAAGTGTTTGTCATTGATAGTAATACCCTGGGAAGCATAGACCGTTTGAACCTCATCAACCAAATACTCTTGGGCAGAACGCAACCCTTTAACAATCAAAATCTCCTTAACGTCAAGAAACCCTGAAGATAATTGCTTCCCTGCATCAACAGTATCCCCGTCTTTAACTTGAAGATTGCTTGTTAAAGGAATAAGGTACTCCCTCTCTTCAACTGGTTTTGTTGAAGTATTCCTAACACGCACCAGAAAACCATCTTCCTTTTCTGTCACCTCAACTTTTCCCGAGATCTCAGAGATTGGCGAGAGAGCTTTCGGAGTCCTTACCTCAAACAACTCTTCAACCCTGGGTAGCCCTTGAGTTACGTCAAGACCCACAATCCCCCCAGCATGCTTGGTCCTCATCGTGAGCTGGGTTCCCGGCTCCCCAATCGACTGGGCAGCAATGACTCCAACTGGAGTCCCAAGTTCAACCATTGCCTTTGAAGACAAATCCCAACCATAGCAATACATACAAAGTCCATAACGAGACTGGCAAGTGAGAGGGGAACGGACCAGAACAGTCTCGATGCCAAGTTTCTCTATCTTTTCGACAATCTCGGGAGTTATGACTTCATTCCTCGCAAGAAGTGTTTTCCCTTTTGCGATCAAATTTTGGGCAGCAATTCGTCCGGTAAGACGAGCAGAAAAGGTCTTCGTCCGAATCTTTTTGTCGATAACTATTCCTTCCTCCACGCCACAATCCTCTAAACGTATGATGGCATCGTGGGCAACATCAACAAGCCTTCTCGTTAAATATCCAGCGTCCGCGGTTTTAATCGCTGTGTCAGTAAGCCCCTTTCTTGAACCTCTGGCTGAGGTTACATACTCAAAGATTGACAGGCCCTCCCTAAAATTTGATTTCGTAGGAAGATCAACAAGTCTCCCCAAAGGATCTACAACAAGCCCACGCATTGCGGCAAGTTGTTTAATTTGATCGCGGGAGACTCGACCAACCCCTGCTTGAATGATCACTTTGACTGGGTTTGTACTTTCTAATGCTTCCCAAGTTTTATCCGCCAAGCTTTCTGTTGTCTCGATCCAAAGCTCTTGCGCCAATCTCTTCCTTTCTTCTTGGGTAATAAGGCCTTCATGATAATTCTCCTCAATCTCCGCAAGGCGATTGTTTGCTTGTTCTATAATCTTGTCCTTTTCAGGGTAAATTTGTGCATCAGAAACCGCAAAGGAAAGACCGGAGGTTGTGCCTGCAACAAAGCCGAGGGTTTTAACATCATCAATCATCTTTACAACCTCCTCTCGCGAACCCCGACTTAACGCTCTTGCGAAAAGACTTTTAAGTATGCTTGTTGATACTGGTTCGTTAACAAACCTCAGGAAGTCGGGAAGAGCCTCATTAAAAAGAATTCGGCCGGGAGTTGTCTCAAGCCATTCCCCCGAAACCAGAACCCGTATTTTCTCTCTAAGGTGGATGCTGCGTCTTTGATATGCGCTAATGACTTCCGCCTCCGATCCAAAAATCTTTAAGTTCCCAGCACTTTCTGCCTCCTCAGAGGTTAGGTAATAAACCCCTAGGGCCATTTCTTTTGTCGCCGGTATGGCAATGGGGCTCCCATCCGAAGGCCGGAGCAGATTTGCTTCTGGACTCATTTGCCGAATGGCTTCCTCTTGGGCCTTTTTTGACAATGGTAGGTGAACAGCCATTTGGTCACCATCAAAATCAGCGTTATAGCCTGAGCAAACGGCGGGGTGAATACGAATAGCATTACCCTCAATCAAGATCGGGAAGAAGGCCTGAATACCTAGTTTATGAAGGGTGGGGGCACGGTTTAAAAGGACGGGGTGATTTCGGGTTATCTCATCCAGAATATCGAAAACTTCTGGTGGTCGGCGTTCCAGCATATTCTTGGCACTCTTGACGTTTGGGGCGACCCCGCGTGCTATCATCTCGTGAATAACAAAAGGCTTGAAAATTTCAAGGGCCATATCTTTTGGCAAGCCGCACTGGGTAAGCTTTAATTCAGGACCAACAACTATAACTGAGCGACCGGAGTAATCAACTCTTTTCCCTAAAAGGTTTTGCCTAAAGCGTCCTTGCTTGCCCCTTAACATATCGGAGAGCGAGCGCATTATTTGTCTTGTGCGACCCCGGCGTGTTACTTGGCGTTGTGAGGCATCAATCAGAGAATCTACGGCCTCTTGGAGCATTCTTTTTTCATTCCTAAGAATTATCTGAGGCGCTCCAAGCTCAAGGAGGTGACGAAGCCTGTTGTTTCTGTTAATAACCCTCCTGTATAGATCATTAAGATCGGACGTTGCAAATCTTCCACCGGAGAGTTGAACCATAGGCCGAAGGTCAGGAGGGAGAACCGGTAGGACCCTAAGAATACACCAACGCGGATCAACCTTTGCTCGCCGCATCCCGTCTATGAACCGAAGTCTCTTTGTAAGCTTAATCTTTTTGGCACCCACTGCCTTTTCTAACTCACCTCTTAGAGATTTTGAAATCTCGTCAAGACCAAGCTTCTCCATGACTCCCAAAAGAGCCTCGGCCCCCATTTCTGCCTCGAAAAAGTCAGTTGCACCATATTCCGAAAGCTCACTATATTCTTCATCCGATAAAAATGAGAGATAGTTTACTGACTTGACAATCTCAGTAAGACGAGCAAAAAGCTCGTCTCCCCTGCGGCGTGCAATCTCAATCTCTTCGCGAAGGGATGTTATCTTTTTACGGCCCTCAAGTTCTAACTCCTGCCGGCTGATAGCAAACTGCTCCTTGTTGCGAACTTTTTGTGTTAATTCTTTAGTTTTGCGTTCAACTTCCTCTTTGATAACCTCAATCTTCTCTTTTTCCTCCTGGTCTAAGCTAACTCTTCTTGACTTTACCGCTTTCTCAATTGAGGCTATTGCTTTCTTTCTGCCTCCCTCCTTTATACTGGTCACCAAATAGCGAGCAAAGTAAACAACCTGCTCCAAAGCTTTTGGAGGTACGTCAAGGATAATCGAAAGCCGGGATGGAGTACCTTTAAAATACCAAACGTGCGCAACGGGAACACTGAGCGTAATGTGACCCATCCGCTCGCGACGAACTCGTGACTGGGTGACTTCAACTCCGCACTTGTCGCAAATTATACCCCTGTATCTTATCCTCTTGTATTTTCCGCAATAACATTCCCAGTCCTTCGTTGGCCCAAAGATACGTTCATCAAAAAGACCGTCTTTCTCGGGCTTAAGCGTCCTGTAATTTATGGTTTCAGGTTTGGTTACTTCTCCGTGAGACCAGGTTTTAATCTCCTCAGGTGAAGCTAGCTTAATCTTGAGTTTTGTAAAATCTGCAAGTTCTCGAAGATCCATGCTTACTCCTTTACCTCCCTTGGGACTAGAACTGCCGTTTCATCAACTATAGCTCCCTCATCGGAAGGTTCCTGGGGCTTTTCGGCAACCCCTTTGGGTTCTATGGAGAGACCAAGGCTATTCAACTCGCGAACGAGGACCTTAAAAGATTCGGGGACTGTTGCTTCCGGAATCTCTGTCCCTTTGACAATTGCTTCAAAAGCTCGTGCACGACCTACAACATCATCGGATTTGATGGTCAACATCTCTTGAAGGGTATGTGAAGCTCTATGGGACTCAAGTGCCCAAACCTCCTTCTCTCCCAAACGTTGGCCTCCCATTTGGGCTTTCCCTCCAAGCGGCTGCTGTGTAACCAGAGAGTAATGACCGGTTGAACGGGCATGTGTTTTGTCTTCAACCATATGAATAAGCTTCATAATGTAGCCTACCCCAACGACCGTTTGCTGTTGGAACGGCTCACCAGTTCTCCCGTCGTAGAGCTGCACCTTCCCGGAAGTTGGTAGATTGGCTTCATGCATAAGGCTCTCTACCTTATCCTGCGGAACGTGACCAAAAACAGGGAGAGCATACCTTTTGCCGAGTACCTGGCCAGCCCAACCTAAGTGTGCCTCGAGAAGCTGGCCTAAATTCATGCGGGCAAGAACGGACAATGGCGAGATTATGATATCAACAGGGGTTCCATCAGCAAGGTGGGGCATGTCGGCAGTCGGGACAATTTTTGAGATAACCCCTTTGTTGCCGTGACGGCCGGCGAGTTTATCCCCAACTGAAACCTTTCTCATTTGTGCAACTCGCACAATTACTTTCTTAAGAGTCCCTGGGTCAAGCTCATCGCCTTTTTCGCGATCCAGAATCTGAACATCAACAACAATTCCGTGCTCGCCATGGGGAACCCGAAGGGAGGTGTCCCTAACCTCACGAGCCTTCTCCCCAAAGATTGCACGAAGTAACCGCTCTTCTGATGTTAGCTCTGTCTCGCCTTTAGGTTGAATCTTCCCAACCAAAATATCATTTGGGCCAACCTCGGCGCCAATTACAACTATTCCATCCTCCGCAAGATTTGCAAGATCGGTTTCTGAGACGTTGGGAATATCACGGGTGAGCTCCTCGGGCCCAAGCTTAGTGTCAACAACTGAGGCTTCGTACTCCTCGATGTGGATAGAGGTCAGAACATCCTCGTGAACAAGCCTCTCTGAAATAACAATTGCGTCCTCAAACCCCAAACCCTCAAAGGAGCAGTACGCAATAAGAAGGTTTTGGCCAAGGGAAAGTTCCCCACCTTCTGTTGCCGAGCCGTCAGCTAGAATATCCCCGGTGCTTACCCTGTCTCCAACCGAAACTACGGGGCATTGGTTAAGAACAGTTGATTGTGATGTTCTTCTAAACTTGTCAAGAAGATAGGTTTCCTTTCTGCCCTCAACCCGCACTCTGTCTTGATATGTTTGGCCTTTCGGAGTCTTGTCGAGCGTTATCTCTATCTCCTCAGAATCAACATAGGAAACTCTTCCCGGATTCCTCGCTTTAACGACCCTCCCCATCGCCTCCGCAACCGAAATTTCCATCCCGGTCCCAATAACTGGGGCTTGGGGGCGAACCAGGGGGACTGCCTGACACTGCATGTGTGTGCCCATAAGAGCACGATTTGCCTCGTCGTGCGCTAGAAATGGAATTAAAGCAGCGGCTGTGCCAACAACTTGTCTAGGGGTAAAATCGATAAGATCAACCCGTGAGACCGGTCCTTCGGTAAACTCTCCCATATGGCGCAGCGGAACCCACTCATCAATTATGTATCCGTCCTTGTCGGTCTTTACTCCGGCATGGGTAATGTTATATTCCTCCTCATCATCTGCTGGTAAATATATAACCTCCTCTGTCACCTTAACCTTTGTTTTACCAGCGCGTGTAACCTTCTCAACCTTCCTATATGGAGTTTCTAAAAAGCCATATTCGTTAACGCGGGCGAAAAGCGCAAAATAGGTGACGAGGCCGATATTGGGTCCTTCGGGAGAACGGACGGGGTCAATCCTTCCGTACTGGGAGGCGTTAATATCCCGAATTGAAAATGACGCCCTTTCTTTGGTAATACCACCAGGTCCCATGACGGAAATACGCCTTAGGTTATCAAGCTCTGATAAGGGGTTTGTCTGGTCTAGTATTGTTGAAAGTTGATTCGAACGGAAAAATTCATTAAGGGCTGCGATGACAGGCCGTGCGTTGACAAGCATGCCCGGAGTTACAACGTCGTCTGTGGACATAAGACTCATCTTTTCTTTGATCGAGCGCTCTAAGCGAAGGAGCCCAACCCTAAAGGCAGATGATAAAACAAGTTCTCCTACACGCCTAATCCTCCGGTTTGCCAAGTGGTCTATATCATCGACCCGACCTTGCCCATTTTGTAGATTGATAAGATACTGAAGCGTTCCAACAACATCTAACGGGTGCAAAACCCTATAACTTGCACTTTGGGAAACTTTAAGTCTTTTATTAACTTTATATCGCCCAACTTTCTCAAGATCATAGCGGCGTGGATCAAAGAAAAGTCCTTCAAAAAGCTCCTCGGCATTTTCGATAACCGCAGGTTCCCCAGGCCGCATCTTTCTATAGACTTCAAGAAGTGCTTCTTCTTTGTTCTTCGTAGAGTCCTTGTCAAGGGTCGAAGTGATGTAGGGGTGTTGTTTGTCGCGGTCTACTTCCGCAAAGAGCTCTATTATCTCCTCATTAGTTTCAAAACCCATAGCCCGAAGGAGTGTGGTTGCCAGAATCTTCCTGCGGCGATCGATGCGCGCAATAATAACGTCTTGCCTCCCAACCTCAAACTCAAGCCAAGAACCGCGGCTGGGCCGAACCTCTGCTTTGTAAAGCATTCGACCAGAACCCGGATCAATTTCACCCGAGAAATAAACCCCCGGAGAGCGAACAATTTGATTAACAACTGCTCGCTCGACGCCATTGATTATGAATGTTCCCTCTTGGGTCATCTGGGGAATGTCTCCAAGGAAAATCTCTTGGGAAGCCTCTTTCTCTGTTCTTTTGTTTTTGAGTGTTCCGAGAAGTTTTATGGGGACCGAGAAGGTAAGACCTTTGCTTCGAGCGTGGATTGGGGTCATATTCGGCTCACCTATCGAGTATTCGCCAAAGGAGAGCTCCCAGTTTTTGCCGGTAAAATCGGATATCGGAGAAACCTCACGAAGAGCCTCGCCGATCCCTTCCTTAAGAAAGGATTGCCAAGACTCTTTTTGGACTGCCAAAAGGTCAAGTTGAGACAGGGCTTCATCCCTCTGGCTTAGAAACTCACGCTTTTTGGGAGAGGTCATCGGTTGCCCCACGCTAGCAACGGCCTGCTTTTCTGTACAAGAAAATGTCCCCATTTTACAGGGAACAAAAACTTACGTACTTTCGTACGCTTGCTACCTTTTTACCACAACCATTAAGAGATTGTCAAGTACTTGTATGGCGTACACTACTGTAGGTACTTCCTAATGTTCTCCGCGTGCTCTTCGGAGGTTTTGGCATAGTGGATTTTGCCGTTTCCGTCGTGAAGGTAGAACCAATAGGGAGAATCTTGAGGCGAGACGACTGCTTTTATTGAAGAAAGGCCGGGGTTAGCAATTGGGCCTGGGGGCAGGCCACGGTTTAGATAGGTGTTGTATAACGATTTAATCTTCTTATCCTCGCTCGAAGGAATGGGCCACCAATCTTCACACTTTACGCTTTGCGCTGCACTCGTCTCCTTACGGAGGGTACAGTTTACGCTTGCGATTGCATATTGCAGCGTTGCATCGGCTTGGAGCGGCCAACCGGCCTCCAATCTCTTGAGGAGAATCCCCGCAACAATCGGCCGCTCTTCGTCCGTCAATGTTTCCCTCTCAACAATTGATGCCAAGGTTACGAGCTCGGGGAGCGACAAACCTTGCTCTTGTGCTTTCGAAACCATCCCCTCTGTTACTCTAAGATCAAAGGTTGAGCGAAGTTTTGAGGCAACTGTTTTTGCTAAGACATCGCGGGGAAAAAGATAGGTATCGGGAAATAAAAATCCCTCCTGTCCCTCAGTTTCATCCAAAAATTCGGTCCAAAACGCCTTTGCTCGATCCTCCTCCATACCTAATGTACTAATTGTTTTTGCCGCCATCTCCTCGCGCCTAAACCCTTCTGGGAAAGTTACCCAAAGCTCCTGGGGGCCCAAAAGAAGGGCAGCGACAACTTGTTGTAAGGTCAAATTTGGAGCAAGGCGGTACTCGCCTGCTTGGATTTTGTCGGTTTTCCCTCTAAGCTCAAGATATGTCCGTAGTGCCAGATCGCTCTTTATAAGTCCTTCCTTCGCGAGCTTTTGGGCGATTGAGCTTGCTCCTTGCCCGCGTGTAACGACGAAAGCGCGTGGCTTGCTATCTTTTGGATCAGGAGGCGAAGATGCATCCTTCCACCAAACAAAAATGAATAATGAAACAAGAATTATGAACAGTGGGATGAAAAGGAGTTTTCTCACACTTCCTCAAGTAAGGCACGGCGGTATTTGTTAGTTTTTGGATCCCGAATAAAGATTCTTCCGCATTCGCATATAACTTTTTCCATTCCATCTTGTCTCGCAGTTTTCTTCATACCGGAGAGCTCTCGACCACACCCAACACATCGCCCTTGCGATATAAGCCAAGCTTGAACTGGTGAGATAACATTCTTGAACACTTTAGGAACTCGACGCCGTTTCATGGTCTAAGTACGATTGTAGCATAAGGCTTGCTGCAAATGCATCCTCAAGCTTACGCCTCTTACTGCGTCCTAGTCCGGCTGCCAAAGAAAGACTCCTTGCATCTTTGGTGGTTAGGGTTTCGTCCCACGTCTTAACCCCCACGCCCAGTTCTTCAGCAAGGAGTCTTGCGAAGTCTTGTTGCTCCTCTGCCATCTTCCCTTCTGAAATGCCCACAACGATAAGGTTGGGTCGGTGTTTTAACACAGCCTGTCGCACCTTTTCTATCCCATCCTCCCTAGACGTGACTCGAGCAACACCCAGAGGCTCTGCGAGTTTTCCCGCGGAAAGGGCAAACCCGATCTTTTTTCGGCCATGGTCAATTCCCAATATGATCATGTTGTCACGAGCTTCGCTTGCGGGAGAAGCTTCGCTTTGACAACTAAGCGGCGAAGGTAAGTTCCTGGCGGAACACAAGTAATAAGGCTAATGTACACCCCGTCAGTATCTTGGCCCAAGACAGCAAGGTCGTCAGGCTGGGTTTCAAACATGCTTTGAACCTCATAAGTATAGGTAATCCCGTCGTAATCAATAATAATCTTGTCTCCCTTTTCAAGTCGCGGGAGGGTTGAGAAGATCGAAAGATAATTTTTAGGGTCAAAAAATTGCGGTAGGATAGAATGCCCAAAGATAACACTATTCCCGATTTTCCCTGGCAGAGCTGTTCCTTTATAATGCACTAAACCCTTGGATAGGTCTTCGCCACCTGTCTCAGCAACCGCATCCCTAATTCCAAGCTTGGGTATAGAGAGCGTGTAAAAACGAACTCTGGGAAGCTCAACCTCAACGTTGCGGGTGTCCTCAAACCAATTTGATGCTTTGGTCAAATCAGGAGAGCCTTGGGTTGCACTCATCACAATCCCTCTTTGAGAAACAGGGCTTAAAAGTTCAGCTTTCTTGAAGCGAGGGGCCTGGAAAAGTTCGTAGCGCAAAATTGGAAGACCGGCATTGAGGATAAAAATAACACCAGCGGCGATCAACCCGAGTGCAAAAAACCTAAAAAAGACCTTCTTCATCTTTCCGCTCCGACCTCAACGACAATATTGCGAGCAAGACGGGGCAGAGTTCCAAGCTTTCCTGGAAGCGAAATCGTCGTTGAAATACTTACACGGGTGAAGCCTGGGATTGTTGAAAGATATTCTTTGGCAACGTTCGGATACTTGCCAGCGATCTTTCCTGCTATCTCCTCGGGGTCAACCTTTGGCAAAAGATTGGCTGTTATTTGAACATCAAAGTCTTGGCTTGAAGGTTGAGTCGCTTGTTTTGCGGTTGCGGTCTTCGTGCTTTTCTCCTCTTTTGCGGCAACTGGAACAAAAGTGAGGTCAATCTGGTCAGGCCGCAGTGTAAATCCTTCGGGGACGTCAGTTTCGAGTTGTGACATTAAGAGAAGGTCTATGTTTTCCCTTGCGGCAACCAACACCTTTGTTTTGCCTGAAAGCATTAATTTCAGGGTTGTTGCCTCCTCGCCTACTTTGTGACTAAACTCCTGTGTGTCTGGAACAAAAGTGGCTGCTCCCTCGATAGGATACTGATCTTTTGCAATTTTACCTTTTGCCTCTATTAGTCCTTTACTTTTAAGTTCCTGGGTCAACTCGTCCAAAAGTTTTTTGCGATCATCCTCAGAAACTGCCAAAATTTCGCGACTGGACCCCCCAGAAAGTGCTCCCTCGTTTTGGGCAACAAAATCTGCTTTTGAAAAATTACCAACACTGAACTCGGTTCCCCCGGCAAGATTGTATTGCGCGCCGATATCCCCAGCCGTAACCCCGGCTTGAGTTTTGGAAGGACTTGTGATACTGCTACCACTGGCGATTGCTGCTTCCCGATCAAGGGTAAACTTGAGGCTGTTGGGGCCAGTGAGCGTAGTTCCGGAAGGGAGAGTTATAGAGGGCCCAACTCTATAGATTGTAACTTGGCCCTTGCTTCTGTCTCCAACGGTTTTGGTTCCAGTCGTAGCTCCGGTCTTCTCGCCCGATACCGAAACCTCGATATAACTTCCCGGAATAGCCTTGTTCTCCTGATCAACTGCCGCAAGACTAGGGTCGATACGAATAGTCATTGTTTTATCAAGTTTTTTAGGAGCAACATAAACCGTCACTTCTGCCTTCGGTAGATACCAGTAAGCGAGACCACCTCCCACAAGAACGAGCACGAGAAGAACTACAACCAGTCCCACAAGCCCAGGCGCTCGTTCTCCTAAAGATATCTTAGGAAATCGAAGCCAGCTACGGCGGGGTCGGGGCATGCTGGAAAAGAAACTACCGGCAGCCTCAACAAACTTCCCTGGTAAAGACGGGCTTTCCTCCTCAGTCACAGCTTGCGGCTCAACCTCTTCACGCTCAATCTCGGCTTCTTGCGGCCGGACTGGTTTTCCCACCTCGGCAACATCGCCTCCTCTTAAAAATCCTAATTCCTCCGGGTTAACTTCTTCGAGCTCTGGTTCGGCCGGAACTTCACCCGGCCCTGGCAACTCTTCTGCGGAAGTCTCCTGTCGGAGAGGAGAAACAACTTCTTCCCCCGGTTCGGGAGCCTCGGGGCCTTCGGCCTCTTGGGCCTCTACGATAGCCGTTGCATGTCCAACTTCAGCTCCTCCTGCAAGAGAAACTGCCAAAACTGAAACGTCTTCGGGCAAAATCTCAACCTTGGGGGTGTGCAAAAAAGGAGCTCGTAAATCCTTCCATTCCGTATCAATAAGATTTTGCCTTGCCTCATCTAAATTACTTGACCTGTGGTTATAAAGAAGGATTCGAGAAGGGTATTGGTCAACTTGGGGTAAGCGTGCAAGTCCCTCCGAAACATCAGACCCCAAAGACATACTCCGCGCAACCTCGGTTGTCCCAAGGAGTACGCCGTTTTGTACAAGACTTAAATCCATCGCCTCCTCGCTAATGCCCACCAAAATGCAATTTGCGGGTGCGCCTTCCTGGACTTTAAGGAAATGGACAATTGCCTCGGGGAGAACAACAAAACCTGCGGGTTTAAGCTCTAAGTCCTTAGAGAGACGCTTCAAGAATTCCAACTTCTCCGTTTTGATTGAACCATTTTCAACCCATGAAGGTGATAAGCCAAAAACAACTTTATCGGGTTCCGGAATATCCTCACCAATAGTTGCAACCGCTGCAGAAAGAGAGCCGTCTGCGGCTTCAACTAGCGTTTCAACATTACCTTCTTGCCAAGAAAATGGAGTACCTTGGGCAACAACTTCAGCTTTGCCCTCTAACACTCGCCAAATTCCAGCCTCAACCCAAGAGTGGTCGATTACCAAACTCCAAAAATGCTCGACTCTCTCTTCCTGTTTTTTAAAAATATTACCTAGAGCCATATAAATTAGTGATAGTGTTAGTGAATAGTTGCGTACACACGGCGCACACCGCTTCCTGCTCCTTCCTCTTTTGTAATTTTAACACGCCCGATCCCGCGAGTATTTTTAACATGCGGCCCGCCGCAGACCTCCCTAGAGAACCACCCAGACAAAAACTTACCTGACCCTGTTGCTGGTCCTACTGTATAGACCTTTACTTTACCACCGTATTTTTCACCGAAAAACGCAAGTGCACCTTCTTTTCTTGCCTCCTCTAAAGTTTTTGTCTCAAAGCTAACAGGTAATGCTTTTTCTATTTGCTCGTTAATAAGCGCCTCGACTTTCTCTATCTCTGTCTCTGTCACCTTTTGTGGGTGGGAGAAATCAAACCGGAGCCGTTCCGGAGTAATATTTGACCCTTTTTGCGAAACATGATCCCCCAAAACTTTCCGCAGCGCCGCGTGCAAAAGATGTGTTGCTGTGTGAAGTTTTACAACTTGCTCTGAATGATCCACAAGACCTCCCTTAAACATACCAGAGGCCGCAGTTCTTGAAAGTTCTTTGTGTTTTTCGAACTCCTTACTAAATAGTTTTTTGTCTTGAGAAGAAAACTTTTTGCCTTCTTTTTCCAGAATATCAATCGTCAATTCAAGCGGAAACCCATACGATTGGTAAAGGTCAAAGGTAAATTTACCGTTAATCTTATCCCCTCGACCGAGTGCGCTTCGAAGCACCCCCATGCCTTTATCAAGTGCAGCGCTGAATTTGAGAACCTCTTCTGTTAAAACATTTTTTGTCTGGGGAGTTACTGTGGGAAGTGCTATATTGCCAAGGTTTCCTTTCCCTAAAAGTCGAGCGTGGAATGCAGCACGCCTCACAAGCCGTCGTAGAACATAACCCTGCATTTTATTGGACGGCAGGACGTTTTCCGCAATAAGAATTACTGCGGCCCGAAGATGATCGGCAATTACTCTTATGCTTTTGTCCTTTTCGTTTGATGCACCGTATGAGACACCAAACTCTTGTTCAATCGAATGAAGAATGGGTTGGAATACATCTGTTTTAAAGATATCAGAGTCGTTATTCGCCGCTGCCGCCAATCTTTCTAATCCTCCGCCGAAGTCAACATTTTTCTGTTTTAATTCATGAAGAGTTCCGTCCTCTTGCTTCTCATATTGAATAAAAACAGAGTTTCCAATTTCTAAAAAGCGGCCGCAGTCGCAGTTTGGGTGACACTTTTCTCCATATTTGGGGTCGTGTGGAGTTGCGAAGTCATAGAAAACTTCGGAGTCAGGCCCGCCTATTTCGCCATAGGGCATCTGGTCGGGTGTTCCACTCCTTGACCACCAGTTTTTTTCGACTCCGTAGAAATGGATCCGCGCCGAAGGAACCCCCAAACTTTTCCAAATCTCAAACGTTTCCTCATCTCGTGGAACGTTGCCATCTCCACCAAACACAGATACATAAAGTTTCTCTTCCGGAAGACTAAGCTCTTTTGTTAAAAATTCCCAAAACCAAGAAAGCTGTTCTTTTTTAAAGTAGTCTCCTAAAGACCAATTGCCCAACATGTCGAAAAATGTTGTGTGCCGAGTATCTCCAACTTCGTCTATATCCTCGAGACGAAGCGACGGTTGAGAATTAACAAGTCTTTTGCCTTCCGGATGGGGCTCACCCTTAAGATAGGGCACAAGAGGCTGCATACCTGAAGAAGTAAAAAGGGTTGTGGGGTCGTTTTCCAAAACCAAAGGGGCCGCAGGAATCCTTCTATGCCCGCGCTTTTCAAAGAATTTAAGATATTTTTCTCTAATCTCGTCTGTGGTCACTCTGAAGCAATTCTATCAGATAAACAG
>CAZLZK010000013.1:18733-18977 GCA_964564005.1 uncultured Gammaproteobacteria bacterium | reverse complement strand
GGAAAACCTAGTTATATTTGGGCAAGAAGTACCATCCACAAAATTTTAAAGAACGAACTTTACTGCGGAGTTTTTCACTGGAATAAATATCAAGCTGTGGAAGCGAAGAAACCTCTTAAAGAAACTAGATACAGAAGGGTCTTAAGGTCGAGCCGAAGGTTAAGACCCAGAGAGGAGTGGATTGGAATTGAGAGACCGAAGTTGGCTATTATTAGCCGTACATTGTACGACGTAGTGCAAAAGC
>CAZLZK010000013.1:16282-18694 GCA_964564005.1 uncultured Gammaproteobacteria bacterium | reverse complement strand
TTACCTACTTGCTGGTATGTTGAAACATGGACCGTGCGGTTCTCCGCTTTACTCTGAAACCTACCACGGTCAGAGATACTACCGGTGCGCCAACAGAAACCAGCGATACCCCCTACCGCCCACTTGTAAGGGATCGAAAAAGGCGGATATATTAGAAAAGGCTTTTGTTGATGCAGTAATTAAGGCCTTGAACGATCCTGATAAGTTTGTTGCTAGCCTAACAAAGAGAGGTTTTGAGGAACTTGAAGCTGCCAGGGCTGGTTCATTTGGGTTAGAAGAACTGAGAAACAAACTAGCAGACTTGGACAAACAAGAGGGCCGCTTGGTTGAATTATGGCGTTCTGGGGTAATCCAAAACCTCGAAGCTATTGCAAAACAGGTGAGGGAGATACAGAAAAACCGCAAGGATTTGAACGAGAAAATAAAGACTTTCTTATTCGACAGGAGAACTATTGAGAGCGAGGAGCTATTCGAGGGTAGTGTTAAAGAATTGTTTGCGAACTTACGCGCCGCCATCGAGAGCATGGATAGATATAAACTTCGAGAAATATTTCAACTCTTGTCTTTACAGGGAACTTGGTCTGACGATAAAGTTGAGATTCAAGGATACTTGCCGATACCAGATACTCCCACCAAGGACCAACCATCAGACTTCAAGAATTCGTCGCTAACCTCTTTATGAAAGGTGTTCCCGGAGCAGGAAAGACAATGCTTGCCCGCGCGCTCCCTGGGATTTTGCCCGCTCTTACTGAAGAGGAGGCTCTCGAGGTAACAAAAATCTATTCAATCACCGGGAATTTAACTCCTGGCCAATCGGTTGTTCGACACAGACCATTTAGGAGTCCCCACCATACAACCAGTCGTATTGGATTAATTGGCGGAGGTACAAAACCGATGCCAGGCGAAATCTCCCTTGCCCATAGAGGAATCTTGTTTTTGGCCGAGTTTCCAGAATTACCAAGCCACGTTCTTGAGGCTCTTCGTCAACCCATGGAGGATGGAGTTGTGACAATCTCGCGGGCAGCGGGAACGGTTTCTTATCCTGCCCAGTTTACACTGGTTTCGGCATCAAACCCTTGCCCCTGCGGCTACTATGGCTCAACAACAAAACCTTGCAAGTGTCTTCCTGGTCAAATTTCGCGCTACCAAAAAAGAATTTCGGGCCCGATTCTTGACAGGATTGACATACACCTTGATATTCCAGAGGTTAAGGTAGAGAAGTTAGTTGGCAGTCTTTCGGGATCTGAAAAATCAAAAGCTATTCAAAAAAGAGTTCAAAAGGCAAGAGAGATACAGTTGCGGCGATTTAAGGAGAATAAGCTTGTAAAATCAAACTCCGAGATGACAACTCGCCTTGTCAAAGAGCTTTGTAGATTATCCCAGGAAAGCGAAGGGCTTATGCGACAAGCGGTCTCGGGAATGGGGTTATCCGCCCGCTCTTACTACAAAGTAATTAAAGTTGCGCGTACAATTGCGGACCTGGAGGGTGTGCGCGACATTACTGCATCTCATATTTCAGAGGCTCTTCAGTATAGACCACGCGAATCTGATATACTTTTTTAAAGATTATGGCGCAGCCTGCCAAAGGATGGTTTCTGACAGCAAGAAGAGCTTTGACAGTTGGGCTTTGGCCATTTATTGACTTTGTCGTCACAGGTTTTGCAAATTTCTCTCTAGTTTATTTTCGAGGCACGGAAGTGGGGCTTCTTAAAGCTATTTTCTCAACAGCAGCCGTTGCAGCTATCCTTAATATTAGTTATCTTTACCTTCTTGCGCGGGAGAAATGGATTCCCGATAAACTTGCCCAACAGACCGAGAAGTTTTTGGAGCTTCAATCCCGCATACCATTTCTTGACCGCTGGAAATCCTTGGCAATACTTGCTGTTTACACCGTTTCAGGACCGGCTATGGCCGGGGCTCCTCTTCTTTGGCTTTTGGGATTTAAAGGGAGAAAGGCTTATACACTTGCAATAATCGGGGTTACTATAAATTCCATTATTTGGGTTGGAGGGGTTTATAACATAATCCAGCAGTTACTCTTAAATCTTATACGTGAGCTGGTTGTGAAGCTGTAGTTTTTCTCCATTCATCTATGAAGTTAGTTGTGCAGCGTGTAAAAGAAGCAGAAGTTAAAGTTGGTAGTAAAACTATTGGGAAAATCGGCAAGGGGCTTTTCGTACTTCTTGGAGTTAGGCAAGACGATAAACCCGAATACGCAAATGTTTTGGCTGAGAAATTGGTCAATATGCGCATCATGGCCGATGAGGCTGGAAAAATGAATTTATCGATAAAAGACCTGTCTGCGCATGCAGGTGTTGGCGGTGAGGTTCTGATTGTCTCGCAGTTTACTTTATATGCTGATACTGGAGCTGGCCGCAGACCCTCGTTTACTAAAGCCGCCCAACCTGAGGT
>CAZLZK010000013.1:0-16272 GCA_964564005.1 uncultured Gammaproteobacteria bacterium | reverse complement strand
TTATGCCAATTGGGGCTATCTTATTGTCTTCATTGCTGCAATCCTCGAGAGCACGCCGTTTACAGCTTGGTTTATCCCAGGAGTTTATCTTGCTATTCTTGGGGCAATTTACTCAACCAGCGGTATAATCTCTTTCCCGTCTCTGGTTTTTTCTTTAGCCTTGGGGTGGTTTATTGGAGATAATATAGACTTTCTCTTTGGAAAACTTGGCTGGTATACATTCTTGGACAAACTTGGATTTAGACATTTTCTTGTGAAGGGAGAACGGTGGATAAAAAAACACGAAGGGGCTGCCCTTCTGATAGGGCACGTCTCTCCCAATATCTCGTGGTCGGTAACTATGACTTCAGGAATCCTTAAAGTTCCTTATCGCACCTTTTTTTGGCAAACTCTTCTTTCTGTTCTCCTTTGGAGTACCGCCTATGGTACTGTTGGTTATTTATTAGGCTATCAGAGGCCTTTAGTTGAAAAAATATTCGATTGGGCTTTTTGGCCGTTCACCGCCCTTTTTGTAATTTGGGTTCTCTGGAGGATTTCCCTTACAGTTAAGCACCGCCGCATCCACCACATTCTGCCCTAGAGGAGGTTATTCTCTTTCAAAAACTTCTCTAATTGCTTTTTACTTCTGTATTGTTGGCCAATTGAAACCATAAGGTCATTTACCCCAATCCAGTATTTTTTGGGTAAGATTTTCATTAATTCTTTTTCTGTTTGCTCCGGAGTCTTTGTCTTGACCCAACCCAAAGCGTTCGCGATTCGATGCACATGAGTATCAACCCCGATTGCCGGGATTTTGAAAGCACGCGCCAAAACAATGTTTGCAGTTTTTCGCCCCACGCCCGGTAAGGATGTTAAACCAGACAAGGTTTGTGGTACCTTTCCAGAAAATTCACCAACTATCTTTTGCGCAAGACTCTTAAGATGTTTTGCTTTTGTTTTATAAAAACCGACAGGATAAAGCAAAATTTCTAATTCTCTAATTTCTAATTGACCTAATTTTTGGGGTGTGGGGGCGACTTTAAATAATCCTCTGCACACTCTGGCTGTGGTTTCGTCGCGGGTTCGCGAAGACAGCATTACTGCAACTAATGTTTGAAAGGGAGTCCTTGATACGGGTATTAAAGGGATTTCTTTGTAGTGCTTTTTGAAAATAGAGAAGACTTTCGCTGGAGCGCTTCGCATTTTAGAACCCAAAAGGATCCCTATCTTAGGGAGTCCTTTTGGCAAGTCTTAAAGATTGAGGTGTTTACCTTCCTCCAATCTTGAACATTGTTGTGCCGCAAACCTCACAAACAGCCTTTGTGGCTTTCTTTCCATTCTTCATTGTGACGTCTTGATGGTTCTTGCCTTCTCGGCTTGTGCGACACTTTACACAGTACATTGCCATAATTATTTTCCCTATGCGGGAAAAACCTTTCGGTTTCACCTCCTTTCAAGAGCAGGGGTCAACGCAAGTAGTATATCACCAGTTCGAGGCTAAATATGCCTAGGGCCAAGAGAGCAGTTTTAATAAGGTCAGGCATGATTGAATATGTGGTGCTCGCACGGCGCGATTCATCGATCCTTTTTGCGGTTTTTTCGTGTTTTTGAGTAAGGTTAAGCCCGTCAAGCCTAAATTCGAACTCCCTATTGACAAGGCTCCGCGCCATCGCTCTCTCTTTCTCTTTTCTGGTCTTTCGCGGCATAGGCCTGTATTGTATTATACAATGGATTTATGAAACGGCCGAAACACACACTTCCCCCTCCGGAACTTGAGCTGCCCCACACACTTCATACCGACCGACACAGATTTGAGGAAGTCCAAGTTCCAATAATAACTATTTCGGCAACGTTCAAAAGCGAGATTGCAGAACATTTCCAAGAAAAGTCAAAAGTTCAAGAGGAGGTTGTTCTCTCGAGGGCCCATTATTCTATGGCCGTTGGGGTTTTTGCAGCGGCAAAAGAAAAGGGCTTAACTACCTGGCTTGTTGACCCCATGAATTATGTATCGCTTGCAAACTGGGGGAAGGTTACTTTTACTGAAAAACTTGGAGAAGCAGCAGCTCGCATACCTTTATTAAAAAAACTCAAGGATCTTGTTGACTCTTTAGTCCGCACTCGTCTTCCAGTTTCGGGGGCCGTAAGAATACCCATACAGTATGTTTCGCAACGGACAACACAACCGATAATTTCACTTCATTATGAGGCGGGTAATCTTTTGGCCGCAGCGGGTCGGCGAGTTCTGCAGGTTGTAACAGACCCTCATGTGCGGCCGCAATATCTTCTAGAGGCGCAAAGACCCAATATAACCTTTGCGGTTTTTGACGAGGAGACGAAAAGGATGTTTTTAGAGAAAGCAGAGGAAGCGAAGAAATCGGTTCCCGCAACAAGGGTTGTAGTGACAGGTCCTCCTGTAGACCCAAGAATAGTTGCAACGAGGAGAAACAAAAAGGTGGGAGTGCAGGAAAAGCGTGAACTCCGCCTGGTTATCGCAACTGGCGGATTAGGTACTAACATGGGCGAAATTCACACTGTCTTGGAAAGTTTATTGCCGGGTGTGAAGGAAAAGAAACTAAGCTTAATTCTTTACGCGGGCACTCATCTTGATTTTCGGAGCATGTTTTACTCCCTTCCCAAAAAACACAAAGTCCCAGTTGGAGACATAACGACTAAAAAACCTGTAAGGGTAATTTACGATGAAAGCATTATTCAAGCCAACCAAGAACTTATTGAACACGCTTTCCCCTGGGCAGATGGATTTATTACCAAACCATCAGGGGATATGGCGTATGACGCTGCGGCCAGTGGTTGTTTTTTCCTATCTTTGAGCCCTTGGGGAGAATGGGAGGAGAATATCGCAAACCTTTTTGAAGGTCTTGAGATTTCGCAAAAAGCAGATATAGAAGATTTTCCAAAACAGCTTAATCAACTTTTGGCTTCAGGTTGGGTTGCGACTGCTATCCAAAATGCCCGCAACATTGACCCATTGTTCCTCAATGGGGCAGAAAAAATAGTTGACTTACAAAGAAAGCTTAGCGTAGAATTGTAGTTGAGTTTAAATGTTACTCGATTGCAATTTTCTGAAATTGTAATGTTATTCAACGGGCCAATTCTTGGGATTTTGGTATTGGCTCTGATAATTTGGCTTGTCGCGCTTTCTTTTTGGCTCTTTAAAGTTTCAAGACACTATTCCAGGTTGGTTGATAAAACCGGCAAGGAGGATTTAAGGTCAATTTTGGAAAGCTTGGTTTTGAGCCAGGCTGAAGTTGACAAGCATATTAAAAAAGTTGAGGATGAGCTGGGGAAACTCGAGGCAACGGCAATTGCTAGAGTGGGGGTTATAAGGTTTAGTCCTTTTAAGGATACGGGCGGAGATCAATCTTTTGCCTTGGCACTTTTGGATGAAAAGAATTCTGGGATTGTTCTTTTGAGTTTGCACGGCCGGGAAGGAACGCGGATTTACGTTAAGCCGATAAAAGACGGAAAGTCTCGCTACGAACTTTCTCGTGAGGAAAAACAGGCGTTAGAGGAGGCCGGTAAATGAATATAACTTTGAGCATCAAAAGATTTTTACAGTCACAAAAAGCAAGGGTTGTCTTGGGTCTTATTGGGCTCTATCTTCTGGTAGTTGGAGTTTCTTGGGCCGCCTTTTCTTATCTTAAAACAGGACCAAAAGAGATTATCTCCCCGACGGGTATTAGCGAAAAAAGGGCAGCAATCGACCTTTCTGCACCAAAAACCGAAGCTTGTCCTCTAACTGGGGAAAAGTTTACCTCTGCTGAGCGTGACATTTGGTCTAAGAGGCGGCCATTGACTGTGATGATTGAAAATCACGAAGAGTCCAGACCTCAATCAGGACTTTCAAATGCCGATATTGTTTACGAAGCTATTGCGGAAGGAGGAATAACGCGCTTCTTGGCAATTTTTTACTGCGGGACTTCGGCAGCCGAAGTGCAAATTGGCCCTGTCCGCTCAGCAAGGACCTATTATCTTGATTGGGCGTCCGAGTATGGTGATTTTCCTCTCTATGCCCATGTTGGGGGAGCGAATAAACCTGGATTGACTGATGCTCTTGGGCAGATTAGAAAATACGGGTGGGATTCTTACAACGATCTTAATCAATTTTCTATCGGCTTTCCTACCTTTTGGCGTGATTATGAGCGTTTAGGCCATCCCGTTGCAACAGAGCACACGATGTATTCAACGACGGATAAGCTTTGGGAGGTTGCCGAGGAGCGCGAACTTGGAGCAAAAAACAAAGACGGTAAAAGCTGGGACGAAAACTTTGTGCCCTGGAATTTCTCTGATGGAAAGAGTGCAACCTCACCAACCGCAACGCGTATCACTTTTCCTTTTTGGGAGGGCATGGGAGCTTATGAGGTAGCTTGGAATTATGATTCCGGAGTCAATGTTTACAAAAGAGATAATGGAGGAAACCCGCAGCAGGATCTTAACAACAACGAGCAACTGCAAGCGACAAACGTTGTTGTTATATTTACTCGCGCCAGGGGTCCGGTCAATGAGCTAAAGCATATGCTTTACGACACAACTGGAAGCGGGAAGGCCCTTATCTTCCAAAATGGAGAGGTAATTGAGGCGACTTGGAGCAAAGCGTCAAGGACTGCGAGGACTAAGTTTATGAGCGGCGGACGCGAAGTATCTTTTGTCAGGGGCCCTATTTGGATTGAAGTTCTGGATACCCAGACCAAAGTTGAATATTAGATTAAAAAGGTCCTGCCCCAGATTGACTCTGCCCTGGTTACTTATTACTTTTTACTTGTTACTAAATTATGGCCAATCTTAGCGATTTTATAGTTTCGAAAGTTAGAGTAAAGCTTCTTAAGACTTTCCTTGAGAACCCCAAGGAAATGTACCACGTCAGGGATTTGGTGCGCCGCACCAACGAGGAGATTAATGCTGTTCGACGCGAACTTTCCCGTATGGAGGCTGCCGGAATGGCTACGAAAGAAAAGCGTGGCAACAGACTCTATTACTGGTTTAAAAACGATTATCCCTATTTTCAAGAGCTTTTAGGTCTAGTTGCAAAATCCACAGGGCTCGGTTTTGAGATACGGAAGAATAGGGGTAAACTTGGCAAAGTGAGCTTTGTAATGTTTTCGGGGGAGTTTGCAAAACATATTGATCGCAAGAATAATGAACAAGTCGACGTCCTGGTGATCGGAGATATAGTACTTCCCGAACTCGCCCTTCTTATTCGGCAGGAGGAAGCCCGACGCGGTAAAGAGATAAATTATACCCCAATGACCAGAGAGGAATTTGAGTTTAGGAAGTCAAGACGTGATCCATTTGTTTTGGGTATATTAAGCGGAAGTCGCGTCATGATCCTAGGAAATGAAGAGGAGTTTGTAAGCTGATTTGTTGAGCGGAGTCGCAAAATGGCCCAGAAAGTTTTTAAGACCGGGAACAGTCTTGCAGTAACTCTGCCCGCAGGATTTGCCTCCTCTGTTGGGATTAGAGCAGGGGACCGGGTCAAAGTTGCGCAGAATCCAGAGAAAAGCCGGCTTACCTATCAATTTTCTGCAACAACACAGCTGCCGCTTGATTCGGTTTTCTTCGCCCGCCGAAGGCGGGGCAAATGACCCATGAAATCTCCCCAAACTCGCCTTTTAATCATTTTTTTCGCAACTATCCTTGCCGCTTTTGTCTCCATTCCCTCTTTTCTCCCTGGAGTTGCCCGTCCCGGAATTTATGTTAATTGGGGGCGCCTAACATTCAACCGTGATTTGGACCTTAAACTTGGGCTTGATCTTGCCGGTGGAAGCCACCTTGCTTTTGAGGCAGATATGTCTGCTGTCTCTATAGCAGACCGGGAAGCTGCAATAGAGGGGACTAAGGAAACAATTGAAAGACGTGTCAATCTCTTTGGAGTTTCCGAGTCGCGTGTAGCAACGTCCCGGGTAGGAGACTCCTACAGAGTTATAGCTGAACTTCCCGGAATCAAAGACACACAAAAAGCTGTTGACTTAATAGGCGAAACTGCAAAGATGGAATTTAAGGAAGTCGAGGAGGAAGAGTTTTTTGCGACAGACCTTTCAGGGGCGGACCTCTCGCGCGCAAAAGTTGAATTTGATCCTCAAACCGGGAAACCCGTCATTGGACTTGAGTTTACCAGCGAAGGAGGAAAAAAATTTCAAGAGATTACAAAGAAAAATGTAGGAAAACCATTGGCAATTTTTATTGACCAGCTGCTTATTACGGCGCCTGTTGTTCAAGCCGAGATATCTGGTGGGAATGCGGTGATAACCGGGAGTTTTACACTTGAGGAGGCAAAAAAGCTCGCAGTACAACTTAATTCTGGTGCCCTTCCTGTTCCGGTTAAACTTATTGAACAAAGGACTGTTGAGGCAAGTTTAGGGGCAGAGGCAGTTCAGGCAAGTGTTTTTGCAGGGCTTGTAGGACTTGGGATGGTTGCCATTTTTATGATTGCCTACTATGGCAGACTTGGTTTTTTGGCAGTTGCCGCGCTTCTAGTTTATAGCCTCTTAACTTTAGCGATCTATAAACTTATTCCTGTTGTCTTGACCCTTCCGGGTATTGCTGGTTTTATACTTTCAATCGGTATGGCTGTTGATAGCAATATCCTAATCTTTGAACGAATGAAGGAGGAGTTGCGGGCAGGCAAGGGTTTCCGGGACAGTATGGAGGCAGGTTTTGGCAGGGCTTGGGACTCAATACGAGATGCAAATATCGCAACTCTTTTGACTGTCTTTATTCTATTAAACCCCTTAAATTTCTCTTTCTTGCATACATCAGGGCCGGTAAGAGGATTTGCACTAACATTGGGTCTAGGAATCTTTATTAGTCTTTTTACAGGAATATTTGTGACAAGAACATTGTTGCGGACATTCGCTAGAAAGGACACAGCGTGACCAATTGGATGAAATTTCGCTGGGTTTATTTCTTAATTTCCGGAGTCGCTCTGTCCCTGTCTCTTTACTCTATCTTTTCCTGGGGCTTTCGCCCGTCGATAGATTTTACCGGAGGGACCGTTGTCGAATACAAGTTTGAGAAGAATGTTGGCATGGAGGAGGTTGTGTCTGCAGTTTCCGCCAAGGCTCCAAAGTACGAAGCCAAAGAGTCGTTGTCTTTAAGTGAGAAAAATATGCAACTTCGCTTTGGACCAGATTTTGCACAAAAAGATGCGGAGGCTTTAAGCGCCATTTTAGCCAGTACTTTGGGCCAGAAAACCGAGGTTGTACGCTTTGAAACAGTTGGTCCTGCTTTCTCCCAAGAGATTCTGAAAAAGACTTATGTGGCGATCGCAATTGCGAGCGTTGGAATTCTTCTTTGGATTGCCTGGCAATTTAAGAGTTTCAAGTTTGGCATTTGTGCAATTCTTGCTATGATTCACGACTCCCTAGTTCTTCTTGGGACTTTTGCAATCTTGGGGCATTTTAAAGGAGTTGAAGTTGATGTTTTATTTGTGACCGCCCTGCTCACCGTTTTGGCCTTTTCGGTTCATGACACCATAGTTGTCTACGACAGAGTTCGGGAATCCATGAGAAAATTTCCCTCCATGCCTTTTTTTGATCTTGCGAATAAAGCGGTCAGCGAAACAATGGTTAGATCAGTCAATAATTCCCTAACCATAATCTTTATGCTTTTTGCACTCTTCTTAATGGGCGGGGTAAGTATTAAATGGTTTGTTCTGGCACTTCTTGTGGGAACAATATCCGGGACTTATTCCTCTCCCTTTGTCGCCGTCCCGCTTCTTGTAACGTGGGACGCGTTAAGGCATAGGTTAAGGAAATAAACTTGGAGCTTCACGTTGATTTTGCCGGCCGCGACTTTGAGTATTCTTGCAAGACCTCTCTAAGTTCACTAAGAGTAGAGACAATTTTTCCACCCGAAGATTCAATAAAATATTGCACTTGAAGGTTAACCACTGCTCCTGACTCCCCGGATTGCCTGAAATCGCTCCGATAGCCAAACACGGTTTTGCCTTTTCCCGCGGCATAGCCTATCTCCGCAGCCGTTCCATCATCAACCTGTGGACCATCGAGTGCTGCGACTACAATGTCACAAGCGTCAATTGCCTCCCTGTTTCTTTTGCCGATTTCCATGTTAAACTCAGTCTCCTTGCCTTCTGCCCGTGCTTTTTTGACTTCGGCGTCCGAAGTTAAACCCCACGGGTTGATGACGTCTACGACCTTACGGAGTTCAGGGATATACTCCTTTTCCATAAAAAGTCTTGTGCTTTCAGAAAATCCATAAGGACTTGCAGTGTACGCTTTTAATCTTTTCATGAGGCCTTATTTATATCACCTTTTCTGGTTTTTGTCTGTCGATTTCCTTTATTCGCCCCAAAAGATAAACCCGTTTATTTTTTTTAGGGTCTTTGTCGACCTCTTCAAAAAGTTGATTTAGAATTTCACCAACTCGGGGTCCTGATGGAATACCCAAGATCTTCATAACATCGCGACCGTTGACCTTGAGATCCTGTACAGAAAACGGCTGTTTTTGAACTTCCTCTATTCTTTTCTTGAATTTTTCCAGTCTCCAAGAAGTTTCCTTAACCCCGCTCCCTAATCGGTCGCCGACTCGTAGATCTAACATATCTTGGATATTTTCTTTTCCAACATTTCTTATAAACCTTCTTATTGACGAGTCTGTTTGCTTGTCGTCAACTGTGAATTGATGCCGGCGTACGAGAATCCAGAGCCTATCGCGTTGGTCTTTGGAGAACCGAAGCCTATCTGCAATCTCCTTTGCAATTCTTGCTCCAATAACCTCGTGGTTGTAGAAAGTCACAATTCCCTTTGGAGTCTTCTTTCGAGTCGCCGGTTTTCCAATATCATGTATTAAGGTTGCAAACCGGACCAACGGATCTCTAGAGGGGCAATTTTTGAGAGAAAGAAGAAGGTGTGTTCCGACGTCATACTTATGATGTCTCTCTGGACTTTTTTGTTCGACTCCAAAACTCTGTTCAAGTTCTGGAAGAATTTGCTTCATAAGCCCGGAGTTTCGAAGCATTACCATTCCCTCGTAAGGGAATTTTGACGCGAGGGTTTTAAAGAGTTCCTCTCGAATTCTTTCTGCGGAGACGTGGTTGATAAATTGAACGTGCATTTTTATTGCTTCAAATGTCTTATCCTCAATTACAAATCCCAATTCCGAAGCGATTCTTATTGCCCGCATCATGCGGAGCGCGTCCTCGCTCAAACGTTTGACAGGATCGCCAACTGCCCGAATAATTTTTTTATTAAGGTCCTGCTGTCCGTTGTATGGATCAATTATTGTGACTCGCGACTCGCGACTCGCGACTCGAAGAGCGATTGCGTTAATTGTGAAGTCTCGGCGAGAGAGATCTTCCTCGAGTGTTTTGCCCCAGACAACCTTGTCCGGCCGGCGGCGGTCTGTGTATCCAATGTCGCGTCTAAAGGTAGTTATTTCATAAGGTTTTGGAGAAGACTTATGAGAAATTCCAACTGTCCCAAATTGGTTATCATAAAAGCCGTCTGGAAAAAGTTTTAGGATCTCCTCGGGGGTAGCATTTGTAGTAAAGTCCCAATCAACAACCTTTTTACCCATTAAAATATCGCGCACTGCTCCGCCGACTATGTAAATTTCAAAGCCGGCTTTGCGGAAGTCTCCTCTTGGAGAGCGGAAGTCTCCTGTCGGAGATTGAAATTTTTCAATAATCTCGCGGACAAAAGGAGGAAGATTAACTTTCATGATAATATTGTAGCGCAGTGATGAAGAAACTGAAAATTGAGGAGGTTGTCGATGTTTTACTTGATAACCGCGGAATTAAGACAAAAAAGGGGAAGGAAGAATTTTTTAATCCGGCAAAGCCAGAGGAAATTAGTGTTAGGGGAGTAGGGATTAGCGAAAGTCAATTGCAGAAAGCAGTCTTAAAGATTAAAGAGGCAATAAAGAAGAAAGAGAAGATTGTTGTTTACGGGGATTATGATGTTGACGGGATCTGTGCTGCCGGAATACTTTGGGAAACACTGCATTTTTTAGGGGCGCACGCCCTTCCTTACCTTCCTGACCGTTTTTCTGAAGGGTACGGACTAAATACGGATGCTATCAAGAAGCTTAAAGACGAAGATTCCGACCTAGGTCTTATTATTACGGTTGATCATGGTATTACTGCTCACAAGAAAGTTGATTTTGCAAAAGAGATCGGGGTTGATATTATTATCACTGACCATCACGAGCCTGGCAAAACTCTCCCCCCTGCCTATGCTGTTATCCACACAACAAAAGTTTCTGGTAGCGGCGTCGCCTGGTTTCTTTCCCGCGAACTTCTTCGCACCTCCCACCTCCCACCTCCAACCTCGGGTCTTATCTCCGACCATCTTGCCCTTGCCGCTCTTGGGACAATTGCAGATGTTCTTCCTCTTTTGGGACCAAATCGATCAATTGTAAAGTATGGTCTTGAGGTCTTGCGCAAAACCCGGCGACCCGGGATTGAAGCTCTATGTCGAGAAGCCGGAGTTAAACAGGAGGAGATAGACACATTTCATATTGGATTTATTCTCGGCCCCAGACTCAATAGCATGGGCAGGATTGAGCATGCAATTTCGAGCCTGCGACTTTTGTGTACGAGGAGTAGAGGCCGCGCCGAGGAATTGGCTTTTAGACTTGGTAGGACAAATAAGATAAGGCAAGAGAAAACCGAAGAAGCGTTTTTGCATATAAATGAAAACTTTGCGTCTGAGTGGAATAACGGCAATCTTCCCAAACTTCTTTTTGTTCACCATGAATCTTACGAGGAGGGTGTGGTCGGTATTGTTGCCGGCCGTCTTGTTGAGAAATACCACAGACCGGCAATTGTTATCTCCCGTGGTGAGGAATTTTCTAAAGCATCTGCGCGCTCTATCTCAGGAATAAACATTATAGAAGTTATCCGAGAGGCTGGCGAGGAATTTTTTGTAAGTGTCGGGGGACATCCTATGGCAGCAGGATTCACGGCAAAGACAAGAAATCTTCTACGTTTAGGCAAAAGGCTTAAAGAAGTGAGCGACAATATTGATGAGAGGGCATTTATAAAAAACACGAGAGTTGATTGCGAAATTGATTTTTCCGTAATCTCAAATGGGCTTTACGAGGAGCTCGCTCCCTTCGCTCCTTTTGGTCTAGGTACCCCGCAACCAACATTTTTAACTCGCAATGTCCATGTAGACAATGTTCGGCTAGTGGGTCACGACAATGGCCATTTAAAGCTTGTGTTATCCCAGCAATCAACCTACGGAACTATTACACCATTAAGCTATGAAGCAATAGGTTTTCGGATGGCAGATAAACATACAGGACTCTCTCCAGACAAAAAAATAGACATAGTTTATTCAATTGAAGAAGACAAGTGGCGGGGTAACAAGAAGATACAATTGAAAGTAAGGGACATTTCGGGCTATGATTGAAGCTATGGAACGGACACTTGCTTTAGAGACTACTAAAAAGGTCGGTAAAGAAGTTTTACTCAAAGGTTGGGTTAATACGAGGCGAGACCACGGGAAACTCGTTTTTATTGATCTTCGTGACAGAAGCGGAATTGTTCAGGTTGTAGGAGGGCAAGAGTTAGGCGATCTTCGTCCAGAAGACGTTGTCGAGATAACAGGTACAGTTAACCGCCGCCCAGCGAATCTGGTAAATCCTAAGATTCCAACCGGAGAAGTTGAGGTTAAGGCATCAAAAGTCGGTGTTTTAGCAAAAGCTCAGGAGTTACCATTCGATATGGGACAAGAGGCCCTAAATGTAAGTCTACCCACGCTTCTTGATTATCGCCCTTTGACGCTGCGTCACCCGAAGGTGCAAGCAATCTTTAAGATCCAAGAGACATTAATTGATAGTTTTAGGGAGACACTGAAAAACATGGGTTTTGCTGAGTTTCAGGCCCCGGCAATTGTTCCCGTAGCAACAGAGGGAGGTGCAGAAATTTTCCCCGTTAAGTACTACGACCATACCGTGTATCTTGGGCAAAGTCCCCAACTTTATAAACAGATGATGGTTGGGATTTTTGAAAGAGTTTTTACGGTGGGAAAAGCATATAGGGCCGAGCCAAGCGTGACAACAAGACATTTGTCGGAGTATATAACCCTTGATGCTGAGTTTGGATTTGTTAAGAGTTGGGAGGAGATTCCGGATGTCGCCGAGCATCTTATAAAAACAATGCTTAAGGCTGTTTCTAAAAACAACAAAAAAGAATTAGAAATGTATGGTGCAAAAGTGCCGGAGTTTTCCGGGAAGCTCCCTCGACTCAAGCTGAGGGAAGCGCAAGAAGTTATTTTTAAAAGAACCAAGAGGGACATAAGGCGCGAACCAGATCTTTCTCCAGATGACGAAAAAGAGATTTGTACTTGGGCGCAAGAAGAAAGGGGATCAGATCTTGTGATCATTACTCATTACCCAACGAACAAGCGACCATTTTATACCTATCCGGATCCCGACGACCCAGAGTACACATACAGCTTTGATTTATTGGGAAGAGGTGTTGAATGGTTTACCGGCAGCCAGAGAATTAATAACTACGAGGAGCTTCTGGCCAATATTAAAGCGAGAGGCCTTAAGGAATCTGACTTTGAGTTATATCTTCAGGCATTTAAGTATGGAATGCCACCGGAAGGAGGATTTGCTATTGGTGCAGAGAGGGTAACAATGCACATTTTGGGCTTATCGAATGTTCGTGAGGCCTCTTTGTTCCCGCGGGATATGGAGAGAGTTGATATTCGCTTAACAACGACTAGCGATGACAAAGACAAAAGTTAATATACTCCAAAAAAATCAACTCCTTCTACTTTCAGCAGGAGTTTTAATTTTGATGAGCTTTATGGGTTTTGGATCCCAAAGAGCAGAAATTGGTGCTCTCTCGCAGTCACGTGTTCTCTCGGAAGAAACTGCCGCAAAACCTGTTCTGCCGGTTTTGCAAAAGGGCGCAAAAAGGCCAGAGTTTTCTGCAAAATCTATTTATGTAATTGATGTTGACTCAGGAAAAACTCTTTTTTCAAAAGACCCTGATGAGCCGCTTCTTCCAGCATCGACAACAAAGATAGCAACAGCTCTTGTTGCACTTAGGAAGTATAACCTTGATGATGTATTGACTGTTCCAAGGATTGCGGTTGATGGGCAAACGATGGATTTAGTCGAGGGTGAAAAGATTAGCGTTCGCAATCTTCTTTATGGACTATTGGTATTTTCGGCAAATGACGCTGCCGAAGTTTTGGCAAGGTCTTATCCCGGCGGCCGAGAGAATTTTATCCTGAGCATGAATGAGATTGCAAGATCATACAATCTTGGGAGAACCCATTTTGTTAACCCGGCAGGTTTCGATGAATATCTTCATTTCTCAACAGCCAGGGATCTTGCAAAGCTTGCATATGAGGCTATGAGAAACCCAACTTTCGCCCAAATTGTAGGAACCCCCAAGGCTGAGGTGGCCTCCGTAGACTCCAAAGTTATCCATAAATTGGAAAATATTAATGAGCTTGTTGGTAAGGTTGACGGGGTTTTGGGGGTTAAGACTGGATGGACTGACAACTCAAAGGGGTCCCTAGTAACCATGGTTGAGAGAAAGGGACATAGGATTATTCTTTCAGTCTTAGGATCTGACGATCGGTTTGGAGAAACCCAGGCACTTATCGACTGGCTCTATGCAAACTATTCTTGGAGTTCTCTTTGAAGCAGACGTGCTTTTCCCTCGCGCACGCCTGAAACTTCTGAATTGTCTTTTGTTTTATTCGAATAAAACTCCGTTATCGACTGGCTCTACGTAAATTACAAGTGGGAGCCCGGGGTCTAATCTCCACCGTAGTAATCAGGTGTAATTGCTGGCACATAAGCAACAAAATCTCCATCTCCTTCAAAAACCACAACCGGCTGTAAGAATTCTTGCGGACGGCCTGAGTCATAATAGGCAAGAGCAACTCGTCTTACAATTACTTGACCACTTCCGGTACTTGGCGGTTGAATAACAAATCCTTGACCCGCAACAAGTTCATCCCAGGCCATTTGAGCTGTTTTTAAAGGATAAGTTCCGGATTTATCTTGGCTGACCGGGAAATAATGGTATTCCCCAGCAATGACCCTGTCCCTTGAGCGATCCCCAGAAACCAAGAACCAGACATTGCCTCTTTGCCGGTCCGGTGTTGCGACAGAAAGGTTGTTGTAATCAGCGCGGAACAGGTTTACACGGATAAAATTTGCTTCAGACAGAGAGGTCGCCCGGACCAAAGCCCCGCCTTCAATCTTTATGAAATCGGAAGTTTTGCGCCCAGCGCTAAGGTCCGCGGGCAAGAGGTTCGCTCGTGAAAGATACGAGGTAACCGTATTTATTGCTTCTTGGGCAGACTCCGGCCGAAGGGTGAGAAGTTCTGGAGTTTTTGAAAGATTATAGCTTATGGAAAAAGTTTTGTTGACGATATTCATATCAAGACTGATTGGACTCTCACTATCTTGGAATTTATAAATAGTTTCTGAGATAGAAGTTGCGGTTTGAGAAAACCCTAAGCGTTGGGCTTTATCGGTGCCTTCTTCAAGTGCTAAAAATGAGGCTTTATTTTGTGGCATAAAATAGACAGTCGAGACACTTGACAAGGTTGGTAAAACGCCAGTTGGCGTTTGTAAAACGTAGGAAAACTTCGGAAGACCATCTTGCGCTGGGAAAGAAAGTTTTGGAAGTCGGCCAAAGGCAACTGTTGGGGGCGGGGGCTTTTCGGGATAGAATTTCCTGTAGACCCCAAAACCAATCTTCCATGCAAATTGTGCAATTATCAAAAAAACAAGGAAAAATGCTCCATATTTTATTATTCTGCGGGTGATGAGCGCGGCTTGTGTTAAATTCATAGCTGAATAGCTCAAGAGCGGGGTAGCTCAATAATCAATTTCAGTATAAAGGTGCATCGTGGTAGAATCAAACTAGGATGGTACGCACGAGAATTGCTCCTTCGCCAACCGGATTTGCTCATGTAGGAACGGCATATGCTGCGCTTTTTAACTACTCATTTGCTAAAAAAAATAATGGCAAATTTATTATTCGTCTTGAGGACACGGATGTTAAAAGACACGTTAAGGGCGCTGAGGAGGCAATTTACGGGGGGTTATCCTGGCTTGGTTTGACTTGGGATGAAGGCCCTGACAAAGGGGGACCTTATGCTCCATATCGACAGTCCGAGCGCTTGGAAACTTATCAGGGCATGGCAAAACAGCTGATTAAGGAAGGGAAAGCGTTTGAGGACGAAGGCGCAATTAGATTTAAGAATCCGGGAGAAGATATTTCCTGGAACGATCTCGTGCGAGGTAAAATAACATTCCCAGGAGGCGAAGTTACCGACTTTGTGCTCCTTAAATCAGATGGCTATCCAACCTACAATTTCGCTGTTGTCGTTGACGATGTTGAGATGGAGATTACCCACGTTATTCGCGGAGAAGAGCACATCTCAAATACTCCCCGCCAACTCGCTCTTTACAAAGCTCTGGGAAAATCTGTGCCAGAACTTGCTCATCTTCCAACACTTCGGAATAGCGAGAGGAAGAAGCTTTCCAAAAGACGCGATCCAGTTGACCTTCGGCTTTATCGAGAGCAAGGGTATTTGCCCGAGGCTCTTGTTAATTTTTTGTGTCTTCTTGGCTGGTCACATCCAGAGGGGAAAGAAGTTTTTAGTCTCTCAGAGTTTGTAGACAAATTTGATCTTTCTCGTGTAAGGCCCGCTGGCCCAATCTTTGATACAACAAAACTTGATTGGCTAAACGGAGTTTATCTGCGAGAAAAGAGCGATGAGGCATTGGCTCACTTGATAAATGAGCAAATAGTGGTAGATGTGCCCCTGGAAACTGTGACCCAAGTCGTTCCACTAGTTAAAGAGCGAATTAATAAAATCTCAGAAGCCCCAGGCCTTATCTCGTTTTTTTGGGAAGAGCCGGAACTTGGGCGCGACATCTTTGATGATCCAAAAGCAAGCCTTCTTCATATAGTAGCAGCACTCCACACGCTGAGTGGAGTTAAAACGTGGACTTTAGAGGAGATAAATAGTGCATTTGAGGGCGAGATTAAGGAAAAAGGATTTAAGACCGGCGACTTTTATATGAGTGTTCGCCTCGCTTTGACAGGGAGGAGGATTACACCACCGATTAATGAGTCAATGGTTATACTTGGTCAAGATAAAGTTTTACATCGGCTTGAAGATGCGCAGAAGTTGTTGGTCGAAATTGAGCCGCCCGAAGTAGATTCGGGGGATGAGGAGTAGAAAAAAGTAATGCAAGATTCTGCCCAGGCACTTCGCGAAAAACTTAAACTCCGGCATTTGGATGCTCAAAAGAGGCTCCACACGC
>CAZLZK010000012.1:16534-21016 GCA_964564005.1 uncultured Gammaproteobacteria bacterium | reverse complement strand
GTCCAGAGGACGACCGGCCTCTGGCCGGCGTTTTGTCCACGCGGTCGATAACTCCACCGATTTTAAGTTCTGAAGTTAATGGGAAAATAAACGATTGCTCAAGAGCCAAAGGAGGATCTTTTAGGTTAAAGAGGTCTGTTTTTAAGTATTCCAAAAGGTAGCGTTCGCCTTGTTTCCTGGTCTTCTCCTCGTGCGACTTACTCGCAAACCCCAAAGGTATCCAATTCTTCCCATAAAGTTCAAGCATCAGGTTCTCTAATCTTTTTCGTCCGGCAGGCAAGTGTCGGCGTATCAGAAGATCATTAAAGTCTTTGAGCACTGCATGAAGACTGGACCCGAAGCTTTGCGCCGCAGAAGGAGGAGTAGGAATTCTTAAAATGTACTTTAATTTGTAATGCATTGGGCAAAAACGAAAAGTGTCAATTTGAGAATAGCTTAAGTAAGTAATGTCGGCCAGAGGCCGATCAGCCTTTGGCTGAGGTTGTGGGAGCGAGGGCGAGTAATCTAGAATTGAAAGCTGTTCACTGCTTGCTGCTTGCTGTTCGCTAATCGCTTTCTCTCCCAGCATTTCCATAACAAACGGGGAAATCTTTCTTTCTCTTTTCCCTTCGCCATAATAATCCGAAGCCGCAAGATAGAGTCTATCCATAGCACGTGTTGCTCCAACATAAAAAAGTCTTCTTTCTTCCTCAAGATGATAATCCCCTTCCGGCAAAATCTCTTTTATAAGTTCGTCGGGTATCGGGATCTGTTCCCTTCTTTCTCGCGTCGGAAAACGATCCCCAACTAAATTAACCAAAAATACAACCGGAAACTCCAAACCCTTTGAGGAGTGGACAGTTAAAATGTTAACTGCGTTTTCTCGAGTCCAATCGGTGTCCGAGGCTCGCGGAGACTCTCCAAGTTCCATTGATAAATCAATCCAGTCAACAACAGCGAAAACTGATGCGTCTTCATGCTCAACCTCATAAGTCTTTAATTTATCAAAGAAGCGAGAGATATTTTGGGCGCGCTTCTCAGCTTGAGCGTTTTGAGGACTAACCATACTTTTAAGAATTCCCGAATCCTCCAAAAAGTAATAGGCAATTTGCCCAGCTGTTTCTCGAGGAAGAAGTTTTAAGTGTTTGTGAATCATCTCAACTAGCCTCCCTACCTTGTTCTTGGTTTCATCGGAAACGAAGATGTCGTTGATTTTTTCTGCTGCCTCAAAGAGAGAAAGGTTAAACTTTTTGGCGTAATTAGTAATTGCGGCTAAATCGCGGCCGGACATACCAAAATGCTCCATTGTCAAAACTTTATAAAAAGCTTGCGAGTCCTCAAAGTTGTATAGCACCTTAAGATAGGCAACAAGTTCTTTCACCTCCGGTTGGCGGAAAAGTTGTCCTGGTCCTAAGAATTGATACGGAATTCCAGCCCGAGCAAGAGCTCTCACAAAAGGCTCTGCGTGATTATTGGCCCGGACCAAAATTGCAAAATCTGAAAACTCTCTCTTCTCTCCTTCGACAAGGCTCAAGATTCTTTTTGCAACTTGATCAGCCTCATTTTCCACTCTATCTGCATGGATAAATTCCGGTGCACTCCCTTCCTTCCCCCTTTCCGCTTTAAGCTTTTTCTCTATCTTCTCTTTTACCTCAAGCCTGTCAGGGTTATTGTTTTGAATAAGTTTATAAGCATGATCCAGAATCGTTTGCGTCGAACGATAATTTTGAGTCAAGGTCACAACTTTCGCCCTGGGGTATGTGCTTTTGAATTGAATAACGTTTGACACGGCCGCGCCACGCCACTTGTAAATACTTTGGTCATCATCAGCTACAACTGTTAAATTGGCCTGCTTCCCAGCAAGGAGTTTCACAAGTTCATTCTGGGCGATGTTTGTATCTTGAAACTCATCAACAAGAATGTATTTAAATTTATTCTGGTACTCGCGAAGGACATTTGGTCTCTCGCGGAAAAGCTTTAAGGTGTTGGAAATTAAATCCGCAAAATCCATGACACCTTCTTTAACCTTCAACTCCTCATATTCACGATAAGCACTCGCTAACTCCACCCATTTCTCTGCCTCTCCGCCCAAAGCCCTGTCGGGCATTGTGGCGGACCCGCCTAAATGCTTGCTTTTGGCGGGCTGCTTTTTCGCCCACGCGACATAGTCGCTTGGCGCGATGTCTTCATCTTTAAGCCTTGAAAAATGTTGGAGCATCCCTGAAAGAAACTTTGTTGGATTACCAAGCGACCTAAAGTAACTAAGTTCAAAGTCAAAAAGATGCTCTCGCATAAAGCGGATTGTCTCGGCCTCAGTCATCAAACGATAGCGATGGTCAAGCCCAATTTGTAGCGCCTCATCCCGCAAAACTCGATCGCAAAAAGAGGGGAAAGTAGAAATCCACATTTGGGTATAGCCATAAGGCATTGCAATATCTACCCTCTCCTCCATCTCACGGCTGGCTTTCTCGGTAAAGGTCAGGGCCAAAACCTCTGAAGGAAGCGCAAGTCCTTTAAGAATCAAGTATTTTATCCGCTCGGTAACAACAGTGGTCTTCCCAGTCCCAGCACCAGCGATAATCAAAAGGGGGCCCTCACCGTGTTCTATGGCTTGTTTTTGTTGGGGATTAAGTTTGAGGGTATCTGCCACGAGGCAATTTTACCACGAAACTACGTTTCGACTTCTAGTTGTTTTGCTTCCTCTTTCCCTGTTTGTCCCAGAGCGTGGGTTGAGGAGATTTTTTGGCCCAAGTGGGTAAAGGAGGAGACAACTGTTGCCATCATGTTGTAGGCGTTTCCGACATGCCGACCCAAAACACCTAAGTTATCTTCAACTTTATTGTAATCTTTTTGTATTGCCCTAATCGCAGCAAGAATATCTCGAGCCCTTGCTTCAATTTTTTGGCCTTCAAAAGACATTAGAATTGCGCGAAGATAAGCATAGAAAGTTGTCGGCGAAACCGGCAAAACGCGTTTTTGGTAGGCATATTCGATGAGCTTAGGGTCCCCAGTCATAATTTCGTAATAAACTGCCTCCGAGGGAATGTACATCAAGGCGTAATCAATTGTCCCTTCCTCGGTTAAGATATATTTTCGTGAGATATCATCGATGTGAGTTTTAACATCCTTCAAGAACTCCCGACTCGCCGCCTTTTTTTCTTGCTCGTTTTCTGCTCCGGTCATTTTTCGAAAATTCTCCATCGGGAATTTTGAGTCAATGGGGATTATTCCGGCAGAGGTCGTCACAGCTGCATCAACCGTTGCTCCGGATTTAAACGCATACTGAAGATGAAAAGATTGTTTAGGTAGCATTTGGCCCAAGAGCTCTTTTAGAACCTGCTCTCCGACATTCCCACGAAGTTTGGGACTTCGCAAAAATTCCTGAAGTTCGCGCATGTTGCGCCCAATTTCAGACATCTCGCCAACAGAGCGTTGGACACCGGATATAACACGGGCTGCATTATCCAACCGTTCGTTAAGAGCTCTGGTATTTTGTTGAAGTGTTTGGTTAAAAGTTTTGCTCTGTTCCTCAAGCCTTTGATTAGTACTCTTGAGCCATTCAACAAGTTCGTCTGAGGGCCGCTGCGAAAGCTTTTTGTTAATAATCCATATTAAAATCGCGAAACCGGCGACAGTAATTGCTAAAACTAAAGATAAATCCGGAGACATGATATGCTGTATTTTAACATGCCAGTTAAATTCCGTAGGAGGAAAAATTTTTTACCAGCACTTCTCGTAACAATAATCCTTTGGGGAATCTTGGCTATAATCTTCTTTTTTGTTCCACCTGAGACACCCCTCATGCCACTTTTATTTCTACTTATTGTATTCCTGACAGCCCTCTTTACCGGCTCCCTAATTTTTGCCAACACAAGACGAGGAGTGCTTCTTTCTCTGGGAATCCTAGTCTTCATGCTATTGAACTACTACAACATCGGTAATTATCTAAACCTTGCTCTCCTTGCCGGCATCCTGGTTACATTAGACTACTATCTTTCCCATCGCAATTGACAGTCCACGGCCCTGCTGCTACACTTCATTCGAACAAACAATGCGCGTTTCTAAAAACAAGGTTAATTCATATCTTAAAAGAGAACTCCATAAAACTTTGCATCAAGTCATCGATGACTTAAAAGGTCCGGGGGAAGTCGAACAGTTTTTAGAAGCCTTTTTGTCAAAGGCAGAGCATGAAACTTTGGCAAAAAGAGTTGCGGTTTCTTATTGGCTCGACAAAAATAGAGGATACGAAAACATAAAAGAAAACCTCAAGGTCTCAAGTGCAACAATTGCCAGTATTCAATCGGGGTTAGGCAATCCAGGGGTAAAATTAGCTCTTCAAAAGATTAAGGCTGAGGAATGGGCAAATGTTTGGTCGGAGAGAATTAAGAACTTCGTAAACCGCAGGTCGTAATTTGAGCCAAAATCGGTTAAACTAACCTCCAGACGGAGGTTTTTTGTTCTTTGTCTGACGGGCCATGAACAAGTTTTACATAACCGGAACTA
>CAZLZK010000012.1:0-16524 GCA_964564005.1 uncultured Gammaproteobacteria bacterium | reverse complement strand
GAGAGAATTAAGAACTTCGTAAACCGCCCGCCTGCCGGACGGGCAGGCAATTCGTAAATCGTGCCAAAATCGGTTAAACTAACCTCCAGACGGAGGTTTTTTCTTGCCTTACAAGCCATGAACAAGTTCTATATAACCGGAGCTATCCCCTATGTCAATGCGGAGCCTCATATTGGGCACGCGCTTGGGTTTGTGCAGGTAGACTGCATTGCGCGCTATCACCGTTTATTGGGAGAAGAGGTCCTCGTCCTTTCTGGCGGAGATGAGAATGCTTTAAAAAATGTCCAGGCGGCAGAACAAGCAAATGCTCCTATTCAAGAGTTTGTAGACCAAAACACCCAAAGGTTTTATGAATTAACAAAGAAGCTCAATGCACAATTTGATATTTGGCAAAAGGGCAGCGATAAAAAGCGCCATTATCCTTCATCGCAAAAATTGTGGGAGCTTTGCAAAAAAAATGGCGATATCTATAAAAAGCAATACACAGGACTTTACTGCGTAGGATGCGAGACCTTTTATTCACCAGACGAGTTAAACGAGAAGGGGGAATGTTTTGAGCACCCTGGACAAAAGCTCGAGAGAGTCACCGAAGAGAATTATTTTTTTAAGCTCTCTAAATATCAAAACCAGTTAATAGAGATTGTTGAGAACGACAAATACAAAATCGTCCCTGAAACTAGAAAGAATGAGGTGCTCTCTTTCTTGAAAAGCGGGCTTCAGGATATTAGCATTTCCCGTTCAAATGAGAGGGCAAAGAACTGGGGAGTTCCAGTCCCCGGGGATTCTACACAAAGAATTTATGTCTGGTTTGATGCATTAAACATCTATCAAAGCGGTGTCGGATTTGGCTGGGATGAAGGAAAATACAATAAATGGTGGCCGGCTGACGTGCATGCGATAGGCAAAGGAATCTTGCGATTCCACGCAGTTTATTGGCCGGCTTTTCTTCTTTCTGCAGGGCTTAAACTCCCAAAATCCCTTTTTGTTCATGGATACTTCACCGTTGATGGGCAGAAAATGTCCAAGACTCTGGGAAATGTCATTGATCCATTCAAACTTATCGAGCAGTATGGCGCAGAAGCTGTAAGATACTATCTTCTTGCCAAATTCTCTCCTTTTACAGACGGCGATTTTTCTGAACAAAAGTTTAGAGAAGTTTACAACGCAGATCTGGCCAACGGATTGGGCAACTTGGTTTCAAGAGTCGCAAAGTTGGCAGAAACAGACGAATTTGACTTCTCGTCGACCAAAATTGAATTTAAAGACAGGGTCTTTAAGGATTACCATGGATGGTTTAAGGAATTTCGTTTCAATGAGGCCTGCGCTTCTGTATGGAATAAAATTGACGCAGCAAACAGATTTATTGACGACAATAGGCCGTGGGAGAAGAAAGGTAGAGACCTGGGGGTAATCCTAGATCATCTAGTTGCAGAAATCCGCGAAATCGCTTTCCTTTTAAAACCTTTCTTGCCCGAAACTGCCGAAAAAATAGAAAAGCAGTTTAAGGGACCAAATATAAAGTCCGCAGAGCCGCTTTTCCCCCGCATATGAAAGATTTCATCTTGCGACACGAAGAAAGAATCCACCGGGCCTTGGAAATTCTTCCAGGGTTTGTCTCATGGAATCTAATCCTTTTCCCATATTGGGGAATCTTTGTATTCCCAGTCGTTGTCGCCTATTTCGTCCTTCTTTTTGATGTCTACTGGTTCTATCAGTCCCTAACAATTGCCATAACGGCTTCTGTCGCGCATATTAGGATTGAAGCCTCGAAAAGGTTCTCCTGGGAGGAGGACATTAAAAGTTTCCCCGATTGGGAGAAGGTCCAGCATATTATTATTATTCCAACCTACAAAGAACCTCTTCATATTATCGAAAGAACGATAGGGTCACTTGCAAAACAAACTCTTCCTCTGGGACAACTTCATGTGGTTTTAGCCATGGAGAAGAAAGAGGATGAGACAGAGAG
The DNA here is from genome assembly GCA_964564005.1 of uncultured Gammaproteobacteria bacterium. Lineage (GTDB taxonomy): Bacteria > Patescibacteriota > Microgenomatia > UBA8517 > UBA10165 > CAZLZK01. The sequence goes on along the minus strand of CAZLZK010000012.1, from coordinate 14,558 downwards.
AAAGATAAAGATAAAGGCATTGCAAAAAGAATTTGGTGAAAAAGGCGGGAATTCCCCTTCGGGGAGGTTCGGGAGCTTCTTGGTTACAGTTCACGAGCTTGCTCCGGGAGAAGTCGTAGGAAAAGCTTCAAACGAACGTTACGCTGTGCTTGCGACAAAGAAAGAGATTATTAAAAGGCACCGTATGGACATAAGATACCTAACTGTTACCTCTTGTGACGCGGATCACTCATTTCACCCAAAGCACTTCGCCTACCTTACTTATAAATTCTTAGACGAGCCGGACCGCTATTACAAAATTTGGCAGCCGGCGATGCTCTTCTACCAAAATATTTGGCGGCTTCCAGCAATTACCAGGGTTTTAAATTCAATCTCTTCAATCTGGAATCTATCACAACTGCCACGCAAAGATAGGCTCATTAACGCCCAAAATTATAGCCTTTCGTTTTGGCTTTTGGATCATGTCGGCTACTGGGATCCTGACGTTATTCCAGAGGATTACCACATCTTTTTTAAAGCTTTCTATAAAACGCGCGGTCGGGTTGAGGTTGAAGCGATATACTTGCCAGTTTTTGCAAACGCCCCAGAGGGAGAAAATACTTGGCGAACAATTAGAAGTCAATATTTTCAATACCAGAGGTGGGCATGGGGAGTCTCTGATGATCCTTATGTTATCAAAAACTATTTCCTGACTCCCAATGTTCCCTTCCTTTCTAAAACCTTCCGTTTAGTAAACCTCATGCGCGAGCACTTTCTTTGGCCTGTCAACTGGTTCGTTATCACAATCGGCCTTTCTATCCCAGTTCTTCTTAACCCAACGTTTTCGCGAACCGTCCTTGGTTATAGTCTCCCAGGCCTTTCCTCACTCATCCTCACTTTCGCTCTTGGGTTCCTCTTAATTATGTTTATTATCCACCTAAAACAGAGTCCTCCGAGACCCAAGACTTTCCCTGTGTGGCGCACAATCCTGTTGCCACTAGAGTTTGTCTTGATGCCTATTGCCGGATTTCTTTTCGGTGCCCTTCCGGGCTTAGACGCCCACACCCGCCTTATGCTTGGTAAGTACATGGAGTATCGTGTAACGGAGAAGATTTAGTATACTCAAGGTGTCTCCAATGTTAATAAAACGGGTTGCTAGCTTCCCTCTTCTACTCCTTGTCGTCGGAGCAATGATTCTTAGAATTCCCTCTCTGTTCGAACCCTATTGGTATGGAGACGAGGGAATTTATCTAACCTTGGGCGAGGCTTTGAGACACGGACTTACCTGGTACAAGGACATCCACGACAATAAGCCCCCGCTTCTTTACTTACTTGCGGGAATCTCAGGATCTGTCTTTTGGTTTCGCTTAATCCTTCTCTTTTGGCATGCAACAACGATTGTTCTTTTCTGGGACCTTGCAAAAAAATTGTTTGAAAGGCGGAAAGAGGCTGTTATTCTCTCAAGCTCCATCTTTACTCTTTTGACAGCAATTCCTCTTCTTGAAGGGAATATCGCAAACGCTGAAATTTTTATGATCGGGCCAATTATCGGAAGCTTCCTCCTTCTTTTTGCCAAAAAATTAACGGCAAGAAAGGTTTTTTTGGCGGGTCTTCTTTTTTCCGGAGCTACATTATTTAAAGTCCCTGCGGCGTTCGATATGTTGGCAGTAGTCTCGTTTTGGGCGATCCTCTCTTTTCCCCGGTGGAGAAAAATTTTGACTGTAGTCAAAAACTCTCTTGTTTTAACCTTGGGTTTTATTGCGCCAATCTTTGTAACATTTGCCTACTTTTGGGCCAAAGGTGCGCTTAATTTCTATGTTAACGCTGTCTGGCTTCAGAATCTCAACTATGTAGGCAGGTGGAGCATCCCCGTAATAACGATTGGCAACCTCTCTTTTGAAGCTGGTCTTGCCTTTAGGGGATCTATTCTACTTCTGGTTTTTCTTCTTCTCGTTGCCTTTCGCAGGCGTTTTAACAAGGTCTCACTTTTTGCCTCTCTGTGGTTTGCGTTTGCTCTTTTTGCCGCAACCCTCTCAAGTCGCCCCTACCCTCATTATCTTCTAGAGGTGGTTCCTCCTTTGGCGCTTCTTTTAGGTTTAGTTTCTTTTGGTCAAGAAAGATTTCGATATCTTCCGCTCCCGCTTCTCTTTCTTCTCCTCTCAGGCCTTGTGTTTTATAAGTTTTACTACTACCCAACATTTTCCTATTATGGCAACTTTCTCGCATACGCGGCTCAACAAAAAACACAAGAAGAATATTTCCTATACTTTGACAGCAGAGTGCCAAGAACATATCAGCTTGCGGAGAAAATTAGCTCAAAAACCGCCCCAACCGACCGGGTATTTATTTGGGGGACAGAGCCGGAAGTTTACGCACTAGCCCACAGACTTCCACCAGGGAGGTATACTACCGCCTATCATATCCGCGACTTTGGGGGCGAAGAAGAGACATTAGCCGTAGTTAAAAAAACACGGCCTAGGTATATAATTGTCGTGGAGGGCGAGGAGTCCCTGCCTGGCCTACAAAGCTTCTTAGAGGAGAATTATATTCACCTTGAAACAATTATGGGAGCTCAAATTTGGAGAGCCCTGGGACCGAATATTGTGAAAGTTTTGTTATAAAGTTATGGCGCCAAAGATTATCCCCAACGAGCCTTCCTTGGCTCAGCCGTTTTGGCTGGGTACTGTCAGTATCCTTGCTACTGCCTTGCTCCTCGGAATTTTTTGGGTTAAGCTTCCACCCCAGGTTCCGCTACTTTACAGCCGGACTCCTGGGGTCGATCAGCTCGGAAATCCGTTTCTCCTTGTGCTCCCTCTCGTACTTTCTATTATATTTTTAATCGTTAATCTCGCAGTCGCGAGGTTTATTGAATCAGATTTCCTTAAAAGAGCACTTGTTCTAGGTGCAACCCTTTGCGCAATTCTCGCATCCGTTACCGTTGTAAGGATAATCTTTTTAATTTCGTAAATGGATATCGATCAGCTCATTTTGAGGCCGGCTGCTGTCTCTGCTCTAATCGCCCTTGTCTTAACCCCAGTGGTAATAAAACTAGCTCCTCGCTTGGGAATAGTGGACGATCCCAAAAAGAGGGCTCATCCAGCAACTCTCCATACAAAACCAGTCCCGCGAGGCGGGGGCATTCCAATCTTTTTTGCAATACTCCTAACCTCCCTCCTTTTTCTTCCTTTGGACCAGAGGCTACTGGGAATCCTCCTGGGAGCTCTTGCTGTAGTTCTTTTTGGCTTTGCCGATGACAGACTGGATATTAATCCCTATCTTAGATTGGCCGGGCAAGTCGTAGCTGCTTCCTTTGTTGTCGCATCTGGCATAGGAATTGCCTTTATCTCCAGTCCTCTTGGAGGAGTAATCGACCTTTCTCACCCAAGGCTTGTAATTGAGCTCTTTGGGGAAGCACGAGAAATATGGGTTTGGTCTGTACTTTTCGGTCTCATCTGGATTATCGCTTTAATGAATGCTGTTAACTGGGCTTCTGGAGTTGACGGGCAGCTTTCTGGCTTTGCCGCGCTCGCTGCCCTTGTTATTGCTCTCCTTTCGCTTCGCTTCTCCGCAGACATAACTCAATGGCCAGTCACAATCTTGGCCGCAATCACCTTTGGGGCTTTTTTAGGATTTCTGCCTTGGCACATTTTCCCTCAAAAAATAATGCCGGGTTTTGGGGGCGCAACCCTAGCAGGTTTTATGCTTGCGGTTCTCTCAATCTTGGCAACTGCAAAAGTTGGGACGCTTCTTGTGGTCTTAGCGATTCCGATCGCCGATGCAGGATATACAATCACAAGAAGGGTGCTTTCAGGAAGATCTCCTGTCTGGGGGGACAGAGGTCATCTTCACCACAAGCTCCTGGACGCAGGTTTTAGTAAAAGAAAGATAGCGGCTCTTTATTGGGTCGCAACTCTTGCCTTGGGAATATTAGCTCTTAATTTGAATGCTGAAGGGAAGTTCTATACAATAATTGGCATCGCACTTGTTGTCGGTAGCTCTTTACTATGGTTGAACAAATTATTGCAATCGCGAAAACCGCAAGACCGAGACAGTGGTTAAAGAACTTAGCCATCTTTGCAGCCCTAGTCTTCACCGGGCAACTCTTCAACGCTGATCTCTTTAACAAAACATTTTGGGGTTTTATTCTTCTATCTATCTTAGTTTCCTCGGTCTACTTTATAAACGATGTTGCAGATAGAGAAAAGGATCGCCTCCATCCATTTAAGAAGCTTAGACCTATTGCTAAGGGGGATATCTCAGCCCCCAACGCTCTCTTCTTGGCAGCAATTGGAATCCTTACCTCTTTATCTGGAGCACGCCTTCTTTCAGACTTCTTCTTTGTAGCACTTCTAAGCTACCTCCTATTGCAAGTTATCTATACTTTTTGGCTTAAGGAGATTGTTGTTATAGATATTCTGGCAATTGCGGCAGGCTTTATTCTCCGAATTTATGCCGGCTCTTTTTTGATAAACGCCCATCTCTCAGTTTGGTTTTTGCTTTGTGTTATCTCGGTGTCCCTTTTTCTGGCTGCCGGTAAAAGGAGGGCAGAGCTTGCCATCTTAACCGAGAATGTAGCCGCGGCGCATCGCAAAACCTTAAGTTTATACATTCCTACTCTCCTTGACGCATATCTTGCCATGTTTGCAACAGCTTCCTGGGTATCCTGGTCTCTCTTTACATTCTTTTTTGAAGAAGGGCGCGATTTTTATATAAGCCGGGCTGTATCACCTAGCCTCTTAGACGAGCTGCCTTTAACAATTCTTGGGTCCGGAAAGCTTCTGATGTTGACAATACCTGTTGTCATTTTCGGAGTCATGCGATACTTAAGGCTAGTTTATGAAGGATCAAGAGCAGAGACTCCGGAGAGGGTTTTGACAACCGACAAACCACTCCTCACCGCGCTTCTCCTTTGGGGGGCAATTGTAGTCTCGGTAATCTACTTTGTCCCGCAAACTCTCTGAATGGCTACTCTTCTGTCGTCTCAATCTTTTTCGCGTATTGTCCGGAAACCCAGCCTTCTTTACCTTTTTCGCCTGCCTGCGCAGGCAGGTATTCTATCTTAAACCAGGTTCCGTCTTTATTCTGATCGATATAAGGGTAGCTTTTCCCAGGAGTCACTTGCGCTGCTTCGGTTGCAGAGGTCGAAGGCTCAAGTCTCACTCGTAAGAAACCAGTTGGGGTACTTAATATCTCAACTTTAGTCTGTGCTATTGGACTGGGCTGGGCCTGAGGACTTGCCTCTTCCTCCTTAATTTGAGCAAGGGTTGCAACAACCGTTAATTTATAGCCTTCTTGCGTCCGAGCGCGTATCTCCTTCTCGACGAACCCAGTCTGAGAAATAAGGATTTGGTGTTCGCCTAGGGAGATAGAGTCTACGCGAACGGGAGTGAAGCCTCGAACCTCGCCGTCGAGGCTGACCGAGGCTGAGCTTGGAGAAGAGACCACAGCTAGGCTTGCGCCCTTCCCCCCAGCTTTTTCGAACGAAAGCACTTCTCCCGAAGAGGCAGTCTCATTCTGAGCAAAATCGCGCTTGACGACAGTTCTCACGCCTTGAATTAAAGTTAGCTTTGTCTCCCACGAGGCCAGACCGGAGGGGGCAATAGGCACCAGTCGCAGAGTTATATCTCCGGGCTTTCTGACTTCATCATATGGGGTCGTTCCCACCTCTGCGCCATTTATATAAACCGAAGCTTCTGGGTTTGTCTCAATCTGAATTCCTGCCTGTGCGGGCTCGAGACGTGGGCGAAGGACCAAACCAATGACGCCAAGAATAATAAGGACTATTCCTAAAATCAAAAACCAGCGTCGCATCTCTGGCAGCCAGCATAACAAAATGAGCGTTGAAAGACAACTTCTCCGCTGTGCCAGTTTTTGTGATACAATTAGCCTTGAGGTGACCCGTTGGCAGAGTGGCTATGCACCGGTCTGCAGAACCGGTAAGGAGGGTTCGAATCCCTCACGGGTCTCAAAAACAGCCTCGAATTGCCCCAGCCTGAGCTTGACCCCGCAGAGTCTTGCCTTTCGCCTTTCCGGTACTATTCGTACACGGCTCAAGGGGCAATTTGACGGGGTCGGCGGCCCAAGCGGTTCAACATGCTTGGGCCTTGACTTTTGGCTCCTTATGGGGTATACTTCCTCTAGTCCTGAACAAAGTAGTTCAGGATTTTTTGTGCCCCGAACTGTAGAGGTACGGGGTTAATCTTTTCAGGGTTGTGCGAAACGTACAAAATTCTTTTGAATTTTTACGTTTCTGCCACGTTTAAATCTTTGATTTATTACGTGGCGCCGTCATGATACGTTTTACTCTCAAACTGTTTGGTCGCAAACTACACGTCAAAATTAAAGGGCGTGTGGGGCGTCGTGTTTCCCAAATCCTGCAAGTTTTCGAGACTTTGCAGGCAATCCGCAATGGAAACAAGATCAGCCGTCTTGTCCGCCTTGCGACAAACAGATTCAACATTAAAGCTATCCTTGGTGGGAATCTAGCTCTGTTTGTCCTGGTCACAGGAACTTTGGCTCCTTCCGCCGCGGCTATCCGAGCTGAGCCTGAAGCCGTCACGTTGAACGCTCCCAACCAGCCTATTTCGACCGAAATCAAGGCTCAGTACCCCTTAGAGGTAGTTAAACTTAACCAGGGCTTCAACTTCTTCCATCCTGGGGTTGATTTGGATGGCGTCAAGGGAGATCCTATTCGACCTATTATGAAGGGTCGGGTTGTTGCCCGTCAGTTTAGCCGTTGGGCTTATGGTAATGCTATCCTTGTCGATCATGGTGATGGACTGCAATCCCTGTATGCCCATTTGAGCCGAGTTAATGTTTTTGATGGTGATGAGGTTGATGCTAACACCGTCATTGGGCTTCTGGGTTCTACCGGTCGTTCAACCGGAGATCACTTGCATTTGGAGGTCCACAAAAACGGCCGCCCCATTAACCCACGCACCTTTTTGGGGAATAGGTAGTGCTACTCCTCTCCACTAATACACAGTCAAGCTTCGCTTAATTCGAGTCTGCGAGAACAAGCTTCGCTTATACTAAGTCAAGCTTCGCTTATGAGGGTGCCCACGTGCTCCCCTGAGGCTGCCTTCTTAAGATTGCCTTCCTTCGTCAGGTTAAAAACAAGTATGGGAAGCTTGTTATCCATCGCAAGTGAAATTGCAGCTGAATCCATAATTTTGATCTCCGGATTGTTAAGAACCTCAAGAAAGGTTAAGTGGTCAAATTTCCTTGCATCTCCATTTTTTAGAGGATCTTTGTCGTAGACACCATCAACTTTTGTTGCCTTAAGAATGATCTCGCAGTGAAGCTCTAGAGCCCGTAGCACTGCAGCTGTATCTGTTGAAAAATAAGGATTCCCTGTGCCAGCAGCAAGGATTACCACTCGGCCTTTTTCCATATGCCTTATAGCCCTCCGCCTTATAAAAGGCTCGGCCACTTGGTGCATTTCAATTGCAGTCTGTACTCTAGTATCAACCCCGGTCTTTTCTAAAGCGTCTTGGAGAGCAAGAGCATTAATTGCGGTTCCTAACATACCCATATAGTCGCCTGTTGCTCTGTCAATTCCGCGCTTTTCTCCGGCAATGCCCCGGAAGATGTTTCCGCCGCCAATAACAATTGCAATCTCGATGCCAAGAGCCTTCGAATCCTTAATCTGCGCTGCCAAGGAAAGAGTAAACTTGGGGTCAATTCCATACTCGCGGGAACCTAAAAACGCCTCACCCGAGAGTTTAAGCATTACCCGCTTAAACTTTGATTTTTTTCCTTCCACTGGAGATCTTTATAACAGAATTAGGGAGCTTTTTGCAAGATGAGTTTTACTTCGAGTCAAAAAATTTCCCGCCGGCTTTGTAACTCTTGTAGGAAAGTTCGCATGGCTCAAAGAGGGGCTGCGGAGGTTTATCCAGAGGATACCAATCCCAACTCTCGCTTTTATCAGGCTCTAACACCTTCGGTTCTCCACTCTTCCATTGGGCGATAAAACCAATGTGAACATAATGTTTGCCAGAATATCTCATGATATTTGCCGCAAATAAAAATTTAACATCGGTAATTTCAATCCCCGCTTCCTCCCGAGTTTCCCGAATGGCGCAATCTTCAAAAGATTCCCTGAATTCCAAATGCCCACCAGGAAAAGCGTATTCTCCTTCACCGTGGGAGCCTTTCCTCTTAGAAAGCAGTACTTTTAGGCCTTTGAATATCATTACTCCTATTCCAACTTGAGGCCACGGAACATCTTTCTCAGTCATACCAGAAGTATATCAAACGCTCACCCCAATCGGGCAGTGGTCAGAACCCCCGACTTGCTTCAGAATGAAGGCACTTTTGAGCCTAGGCACGAGCGACTTTGAGGCGAAGGCATAGTCGAGTCGCCAGCCTAAGTTGCGCCTCCTTGCGTCGGCATAATACGGCCACCAGGTATAATTTCCGCCTTCTTTGTGGAACTTCCGAAAGGTGTCCATAAAACCAAGTTTAACTATTTTATCCATTTGTTCTCTTTCTTCGGGTGTAAACATCGTGTTTTTCTGGTTTTGCTTTGGGCGCGCCAAATCAACCTCCTTGTGCGCGATATTAAAATCACCGATAACTAAAACCCTCTTTCCTTTTATCTTTCCGAGCTCTTTTAAGAGCTCCGTGTAGCAATCGAGTTTATAGGGGACGTACTTTTTGCTTCTGTCGCCGTGGGGCATATAAAGATTAATTAAGGTAAATTCTGGATATTCTAATCTCAAGATCCTACCTTCATCGTCAAACCTCTTAAGACCCAAGGTGCGCTCGACTTTCTCGGGCTTTTTCTTGGTGTAAACAGCCACGCCAGCATAGCCCTTTTTAGTCGCAGGATTAAAATATACGTGGTAATTGAGATGATTAACGAGCTCAAACTGCAGCTGGTTTGGTTGAGACCTTACTTCTTGCAAACAAACTATATCTGCATCAGTTTCCGCAAGCCATTTCAAAAATCCTCTTTTGTGAACAGCTCTTAGCCCGTTAACATTCCAAGAGAGAATCTTCACTTGGACTATTCTACCAAACAAAAATCCGCCTTACGGCGGATTGCCTCCCTATCACTACCCACTATCCCCTAATTCCTAAACTTAATAGTCCATTCCGCCTGGCATTCCACCGCCTGGTCCTGAGCCTGCCGAAGGATTCTTTTCAGGAATATCAGTGATTAAGCCTTCTGTGGTCAAAACCATCATCGCAACCGAGGCTGCGTTTTGAAGAGCCGAGCGAGTAACCTTCGCCGGATCAACAATTCCGCGAGCAAGCATTGAGCCGAATTTGCCTTCCAAAACGTCGTATCCGTAATCAGGAATTTTGCTTTCCTCAACCGAACGAAGAATAAATCCATCATCCTCTCCTGCGTTTTTAACAATCCAACGAAGAGGTTCGGCAAGAGCCGTGCGCAGAATTTCAATTCCTGCTTTTTCATCATCGTTCTCAGGCTTAATTGTGTCCAAAGCTTTTCGTGCCCGAATTAAAGCAACCCCGCCTCCTGGAACAATTCCCTCCTCAACTGCTGCTTTTGTAGCCCCAACCGCATCCTTGACCCTCTCTTTCTTCTCATTTAATTCAATCTCTGTTGCCGCGCCTACGTTAATTTGGGCAACCCCGCCAGAAAGCTTTGCCAACCTTTCTTCTAGCTTTTCGCGGTCAAAATCAGAATCAGTCTCAGAAATTGCTCGCCGAACCTGCGCGATCCTTGCTTCAATTTCAGCTTTCTTGCCTTTGCCGCCAATTATCCTTGCATTCTCCTTATCTGCCCAAACTTTATCCGCTTGCCCAAGATCCTCTAGGGTTACTGACTCAAACTTCCTTCCAGTATCCTCAGAAATCAAGGTTCCACCTGTAAGGGTGGCAATATCCTCGAGCATCTCCTTCCTTCTGTCGCCAAAACCAGGAGCCTTAATCGCCAAGACATTGAATGTCCCTCGAAGTTTATTAACAACCAAGGTTGCCAAAGCCTCGCCTTCTATCTCATCAGCAATAATAATCAAATTCTTAGTCGCCTTAACTACATTTTCAAGAAAAGGAAGAAGATCGGATATCGCCGAAATCTTTTTGTCTGTTACTAAAATGCGTGCATCCTCAATTTCTGCTTCCATATTTTCTGGATTCGTCACAAAATAGGGCGAAGCATAGCCTTTATCAAATTCCATTCCCTCTTTGTATTCAATATCAATCGTCAAGCCCTTTCCTTCCTCAACTGTCACAACTCCGTCTCGGCCAACCTTCTCTAAAGCTTCGGCGATCATATTCCCAATTGCAGAGTCAGCAGCAGAGATTGTTGCAACTTGAGCAATCTCCTCTTTGCTTTTTATTGGCTTTGCTATCTTCTTTATAGCCTCAACAACCGCCTCTGTTCCCTTTTCTATTCCGCGCCTTACAACCATGGGGTTACTGCCAGCTGTAACAGCCTTCAAACCTTCGTGGGCAATAACTTGAGCGAGAAGGGTTGCGGTTGTAGTCCCGTCTCCTGCGACGTCATTGGTTTTTGAGGCCGCTTCTTTAACGAGTTGTGCACCCATATTTTCAAACGGGTCTTGGAGTTCAATTTCTTTTGCAACCGAGACTCCGTCGTGGACGACGTTTGGGGCTCCCCATTTTCGGTCAAGGGCGATGTTTCTTCCTTTGGGGCCTAAGGTTGTGACAACAGCCTTGGCAACAACATCAATACCTTTTAAAAGGCTTTGTCTTGCTTCGTCTGAAAATTTAATTTGTTTAGCCATGAGCGTAGCGAGTGGCCAAGAAAAGCGTCAGTTTTTCTTAACCATACCTTGCGAGTATGTCTTCGAACTTTACAAATAGGTATTCTTTGCCTTCAATCTTAATCTCGTTTCCTCCCCACTTTTTGTAAACTACCTTATCTCCAACTTTAACCGGTGCTTCGCGCTTGGTACCTGAATCGGTAATTTCTGGGCCGCCAACTGCCAAAACTTTTCCCATTTGGGGTTTTTCGCCGGTTGCTGAGTCAGGAAGAACAATACCAGAGGCCGTTTTGGTCTCGGCTTCTTCTGGTTCTAAAAGAATGTATCCAGCGGCAGGAGTAAGATTTAATTTAGTTGTTTTTACCATCTCTAATCGTAGACAAGCTTCGCTTAAAACGGAAAACTGCCTAGCAATCTAGGACAGTGACTGCTATTTTAAAAGACTTCGGTGAAGTTGTCAAGAGGCGAACCAGGGCGTGTTTTTTTCGTGCAAAATCACAATAAGAAAACCGAAAGTACATTCACCCAATCAAATAAAGTGTCTTCTGTTGTTGACAGAGAGCGACACCACCATTTGAGGTCACCAACACCATCTCCTCTACTGAACCGCCATTGGGAATGGCTATTCTTGGTTCTATGGAATAAACGCCGTTTAATTGAACACGGAGATGAGATAACTTTCTGCTTTTACTGCTTAGCGATGCCCCCGGGTTATGAGCTAATTCGCCTATGGCATGCCCAGTCGCATGGTTGTAATCAGGATAACCCTCCTTTAAAACATGTCCACGTACAACCGCATCAACTTCGTAGCCTTTCATACCAGGTCTGATTGTTTCCATCCCGACAGCTATTGCTTCGGTAAGTGTCCTAAATATCCTAGAAACATCCGCGGGGGGGTCTATTTTTCCTTCCTTTAGCACATACCCCATTCTTTGGATATCACTCGACCATTTACTACCATCTTCGAAAGTCAATTGAACTCCAAAATCAAAGTAGACAGTGAAACCGCGTTCAATACGTAAATCACTCGCAGCTGCGTGGCCACCCTTTTTAAGACTCGGTCCAGCCAAGACAATCGGACAAACATCCTTTTCCCAAGCATATTCTTCATTGACCACTCCCATTTCTTTAAAATATGCCGGTTTCTGTTCAGTAAGTGAATGCACTAAGTCGACAGCCTCTAATTCAGTCATTCCAGGTACCATGTTTTGAAAAGCTGACTCTAATATTTCTAATGCTCGTCTAGCCGCTAACCGAATTTTAGAGATCTCCGTTTCGTCCTTGCGGTCTGAAAAAGCGTATACCAGTTCCTCTGCGGAGGAAAATTTCACCTTGCGACTATTATTTGTATATAGCTTTCTCAATCGCCGTGTCAAAAATTTATATAGTCCATAACCGATTACGTCAACTTGTGCATCCTTGAGGGTGGAATATGTGAGCGAGATCGTATCCGGAAGGCCAATCGATTCCAATGCATTTTCAATTTCTTGCCATAGCTTACCTTCTTTTTCGTAAGCCACAACGTGTACGTTGTCGTACCTCTCTACATTATCAATATCAAGGCTGTGGACTATAACAGAACATTCTTTGGATCCGATAATAGCAACCGAGGGCGCTGTTGTCTTTGGAGTAACTATCTTCATGAAGTATGGGTCAGATTTTTCAGCGCAATACATTACCCAGCACGGGATATCATTAGAACGCATGATGTCTTGGACTGTAATTATCCTTCTATTTACCATTTACATCATTTCGTAACCCCGTAGCTTGTAAGAACTTGGGCGATTCCTGCTGCGGCTCCTGTCAATGCCTCTTTTGCGCTTTTACCCTGGTCAACAACTCCATTAACGGCGTCCGCAAAATAGACCGAGAGTTTTGAGTTTATTCCAGAGGCTCCATCGTTTGTGTCGGACGCTAAATACCAAGAAACGGCAGTTGGCGCCTCTTGAACATACGCTCCAAGTAGAGGATCCGGGGTTAATAAGCTTGCCATGTCCGTTCTCGGGTAAACAAAACCAACTCCCCGCGTCCCCATAATTCCTTGATAGAGTGCTTCCAGCGTGTTCTTCTCAGACATAAATTGTAAGAACTCCCATGCCTCCCCTTGATATTGGCTCTTGCTAAAAACTCCTTCTACCCAATAACTTGCCCAGTTAAGGTCCGGTTCTTGAGGATTATTTTTAGGAAGCTGGGGCATGGGATAAATTTTAAAGTTTAAGGCCGGGTTTCTGCTTTTTATCTCTGCCACCCGCCAAGAAGGCCCAAAATACATTGCAAGTTTCCCTTGGGCAAACGTCTCGGTTGAGCGTGGAAGGGTCCCGTCCCACACATTATCCTGCCGGGTAAAGATGGTAAAGTAAGAAAGCGCGTCCTCAGCAAGTTGTCCAGTGGGATTTCCTAGATTGGCTCGGTTCTGGAGCATCATTAAAGCTAAAATGTCTTGCCAGTGATCAACATTATCAGTTCTGCCCATAGCAACCCCAGCTTGCTCTATTCTACCCGAGCTATCGCGAACAGTCAGTTCAAGAGCGGTTCGTCTAAGCTCATCCCAAGTCTTTGGGGGTGTTTTGGCGTTGCTTGAAAAAATATCCTCATTGGCATAAAGAGCAAGACCATCGTAAATAAGCGGAATTCCCAAAAGTTGACCGTTGTATTCTAAATCTTTACTCGCTGTGGGGTAAAAGGTCTCTTGGAAGGCTACAGCACTCATAATCTCTGACGGAAGAGGCGCAAGGTTGGACTTAAACATCGGGACCCAGGTCGCGTGGAAGCGAAAAATATCAGGGCCAGTGCCTTTTGCAAGACTACTTTGCAAACGGTCTCTATAATCCTGTTTTGATTGCTGAACATAAGTTATCTTAAACCCCGGATTTTGAGCTTCAAATTGGGAGATTAGGCTATTTATAGTTTGTGGATCTTCCCAAAGGCTCCAATAAGTAAGATTTACTTGTGGAGGAGCCTTAGGAGCTCTTGAACCCAAGAATGCTTTGATCAGCAAAAACAAGACAAGAATTAAAACGATGCTACCTAGGGCAATTAAAATCATTCGTAATGGGAATTTTCTCCCTCCTGCCTCGCCGGCAGGCGGGCCTGCCTCTGGCGGCGGTGCTTCTGGAGCCACAGGCACAGACGGTGTCGCTGGATAGGTGGGAATTTGTGGAGTCTGTGGAGCTATTTCTGGACTGCGGGAGTCTCCTGGAGTAAGTCTCCTTTCGGAGAGCGGAGAGTGATAATTTACTTGTGGATCTTGGGCAGCCATAATACGATTAAATGATATCATACGCTGTGTTCTCGTCTCACCTTAAAAACTTTTTATACGCAGTCAAGCTTTGCTTAATACATGTTTGGCGAGTAACTTCTCGTGCTCTTGTCCTTCTTTTTCTGGTTGTACTTTTCTACTCCCTGATATTTTTAAATAGAATATATCCGGGAGTGGTTGTGGGAGGGGTCTCGCTGGATGGGAAAACTATTACTCAAGCCCAACTTGCGCTCCTTGCCGGAGTTCTGACACCCGAAAAGATCATTCTCAAAGGACCGGAATCACAATACGAAATAAACAAGTTTGTTTCTTACGAAATTAAACTTTCGGATCTTGGCTTTTCTTATGACTTTAAAGGTACTGCGGAGGCTGCTTTCTCTATTGGAAGAAAAAGGGATGTTCTTTCAAATCTTGTTGACAAAACAGCCCTTCTTTGGCAAATGGGTCGCCAGGGGCGTCAAAAGATGCCCCTTGCATATTCTATCGACCACATGGCTCTCGAGGAGAAAGTTGCAACGATATCAGCGGAGCTTCAGGTTCCGGCAATCGAACCTATTGTTTCAATTAAGAAAAAAGAGGTTGTTTTAGAGGAGGGAAAGCCGGGCAGAGAGGTTGAT
>CAZLZK010000011.1:7400-21213 GCA_964564005.1 uncultured Gammaproteobacteria bacterium | reverse complement strand
AATTGGGCGAATGGGTGGGAGTTAGATCAGTCTCTGGCGGAAAAAACAATTGTAATCGTTTACCTGCCGCAATATCTAGAGTTCGCCGGGTTCCTGCTACTCTTTGGTTTTGGTATATTCCTGATTGCCGGCAGAAGAAGAACTACTTTGCGCCTACGGTAATAACCACATCGAACTTCGAGGTCGACTCCAAATCCTTGCCTTTTACAACCGAGTAGCCGACAAGGGCGTTCTTAATTGTCGAAAAGAGTGTTGTCGGGCTATCCGCCTTTAGGCTAACTTCAGTTGTTTCATAGTTATATGAACTTGCGTTGCCAGCCTCAACCCCAGTTGCGCCCTCAGCCTCTAACAACTTAACAACTTTAGAAGCTGCACCGGGAACTCCAGAGCCGTTGAGAACCTGGATTTTATATCCCTTAAGAAGTGTTGATAGCTTGGGTGATGGTGAGGGTGAAGACGATGGAGAAGGGGAAGGAAGAGGTGTAGGTTCGGGAGCTGGTGTAGGTGCAGGAATAGCCAACGGTGAAGGGGATACTACCTGCGGTTCTTGAGAGCGGTTTCGGAGAAAAATAATAGCGCCAACGATACCGCCGAGAATTAAAACTACAAGGATTCCAATTACAACTTTTGTTCCCGAAGAGTCTTTGGGTTGCTGGCCTAAGAATTCATCTCGGAAACTGCGCTCAGGCGCTTGAGGCTCGGTTGGTGTCTGGGCGTTCTCCGGCTTTGTAAGATCTTCGTCCATATATTTCGCCTGTAGAATAACAGTTTGATATAGTTTCTGCAAGTTTTGCCGTTTTTTGGTAAAATAAGAGATATCCGTGGAGGCGTTGGTGTAATGGCAGCACAGTAGCTTGTGGAGCTACCAGAGGGGGTTCGAATCCCCTACGTCTCCCATAAAATAAGAATCTTTATTGAAGATTTATAGAATAATTTACCCTTGTCATATCTTCTTCAGCTTCAACAGACGTTATCTCAATCTTTCCTACTTCGCCCGTCTTTTTGACTTGTGTCCCACCGTCCGCAACTGATCCAACTCCTTCAAGGGTTATTTTTCTCAGAGGTTTATTTGTGGGTAGACCAGGTTGAATATATATTGCATCTCTTTGCAAATCCTCTAAAGACACAAACTCCAGGTAATCGAAAGGTTCTTTTGTACCAACTCATTAGTTTTATCTTCTAACGCTTGTCTAATATTTTTATCCAACGTCCCAATGTACTCAATAAACGCTTTCTTTCCGTGGTCGCCTTTAAAAGGCATCAGAGGTTTTGGGGAATAACCAAGAAGGTGCATTGCAAAATCCACGATGTGACCCGCGGAATGTATCTTCATTAGTTTGTATCTTCTATCCCAATCTATTTCGCCATTCACCTTCTCGCCAACTTTAGGAGCTACTTGAGATTTGACAAAGTGTCTTGCTTCGCCATCCTTAATCACAACTTCAATAACCCTACTTTCCTTGATCAGTTGCTTGCCCGCCGCCAATTGGATAAAAGACCGTTTGATCTAAAACTAGAGTGTATGTGTTTGGAGATACTTCATTAACCTCTAAAACTTCCGCATCCATTGAAGCTAGATACGAGTCATCTAGATACAAAAGCTTTGTTTTCATCTATATGAAGTATAACCCATTGACTAAGGTGATTTCATGGGATTTAATCTATCTATGACAATAACTCAACGAGATTTGGACGAAATTGAAAATCGTCTTCAGGAGACTTTTGTAACTAAAGAAGATTTTACGGAATACAAAAGTGAACTTTTTAATAAGCTCGATCAGATTGTCAAAAATACTTCAGATACAAATACAGAGGTAGAACTGGTCGAAAATAGAGTTTCTGCCATTGAAGTAAAACTCCAAATCGCAAGGTAATTTCAGATGGTAGTTAACCTCTATATTCCTTCTTCACTATTTTTCTGATATACTCTTCGGGTGCCAGGAAAAACAAAAGCTAATACGAACCGCAGCCTTTCTCGCAGACAAGCTCTCACCGCACTTGTTATCATTGCCGCAATAACCCTTCTGTATTAGTTTAGAGGCCTTTTTGTTGCGGCAACCGTCAACGGTCAACCAATCTCGCGCTTAACCGTCATTGGGGAGCTTGAGAAAAGACAGGGTAGGGAAGCTCTCGACTCCCTCGTTACCGAGACCTTAATTCTCCAAGAAACCACAAAGCAAAAAGTTACGGTTCCGCAAGCGGATATTGACACAGAACTCACGAGTTTTGAAGAAAGACTCAAGGCTTCAGGCCAAGACTTAAACTTGTTTTTGGCATCAAGCGGCTGGACTAAGGAAGATTTAGCAAAGCAGATTAAAATTCAGAAACTTGTCGAAAAAGTTCTCGGGGACAAAATTTCCGTAACCGATGAAGAAATTAATAAATACATCGGTGATAATAAGGATCTGTTTCCCGAGGGTGCAAAGGGAGACGAGCTAAAAGCCCAGGCGAGAGCGGCCCTACGCCAACAAAAACTGGGCGAAGAATTCCAAAAATGGCTCACCGATCTCAAGGCCAAGGCAGTAATTAATTACTTCGTTAACTATTAAACAACTGGTTTCTGGTACATTTCAAAGGCGCTGGCAACTTCCGGATTAGCTCCCCGTAATAACTCAAGAACTTTGGCCCTAATATCGCTTGACTTAACTACCCCCGCAACTGCGGAAGCATTGGCCCAAGATTCAACGCCCGACGCAACATTTTCAGCAACATCTGAGGCGGCACCCGATTTTACAATACCAGAAGCTACTTTATTGCGATCGAAATCCTCCTGTGTACCATCCTTTTTCTCAACTCTTAAAGGCATGAATATATCACCTCCATTTCCTTATTCTTCCATTGTAACATGTGCGACAATAGCACAATGATCACTAACCCCCGGAACTATCTTTATATCTTGAACTTCATATCCATCGGTCGTAAACAGCCCATCAACAACTAGCTGTAAGTTTTTAAAGCGATGCAGGTTTTGATCAATGGTGGTTGTGATATCTTGGGGAATATTATCTTTATAAACTTTAGCTATTTGACCAAAAGTTTCGCGTCCTCGCGGAGCATTAAAATCTCCACATAAAATGAGTTCTGGCGTATCTGACAAAAGGTCCAGCATTTTGCGAAGATCCCTCCTCTGTCGCGCATTGGGCATTCCGTCAGGGGTCCGCGTAAAGTGTGTATTAACAAAACAAAACTTCTCGGAATTTTTTTCGACCTCTATTTTTATAATCGCTCTGGACATTTTATAAGAAGCTTCGTAAAAGGAGAGGATTGGAAGAATTTCCCGACTTCCGAAATAATACGAAACCGACGACGATAAAATTTTGGGTTTTGAGAAACTTGCGATTCCGAGAGTCTGGGGAGTTTGAGAATCTTCCCGGCGAATCTTCCACAAAGGGGTAAACACATACTGCATTTCCAAGAACCGACTTAAGTTATCTAAATCCTTTTCAAGAACTTCCTGTAGTAGAACAACATCTGGCTGTTCGCTTTTTAAAAAGGGAACGATTAAATCAAGGTGACGGTCTGTCTCGATATTGAGAGAGATGAGCTTGATCATTCTATTCATCTATTCATTTATGGAAAATCAAAGTAGAGCAAGAATCTTCGGAAGAAAGATAATGATTCCGATGATGAACGAGGCGATTGCAAGAATTAGCACAAAGCCCGCGGCCATGTCTTTTGTAATCTCCCGCATGTGATCAACCGAAAATCTTGAGGCAACTTCCTCAATTATGCTGTTAAATATTTCGGCGGATAAGACAAAAGCGATCAATAGGATAATGATTAACCACTCAAATGTCGTTATTTTAAGAAAAGCTCCCAGAAGAATAGCTAAAACGCCAAGTGCCAGTTCAATCTTAAAGTTAGTCTGATTCTTTAAAACCCACCAAATTCCCCGGAAGGCATACTTGAAGCTTAATGTTCGTCTTTCCATCACTCGACTCTTTCGGTAAAAACCGTGACTGTGTTCTTAAAAACCTGTAAATAGCCATCGCTGTGATTTAGTGTCACCGCTTTTTCTCCCTTCTTGACTTTAAGCTTTCCGGGAACAAGAAGGGTAGCAAGTTCTACATGGTTGGGAAGGATACCGATCTCTCCGCTTTTTGTCGCAACATTCAGTTGAGCTACATCCTCCTCAAGAACCAACTTCTCGGGAGTAACCAAAGTCAAGTGGAAAGTACTCATTTAACCTCCGCAATATTCCCCTTCATGTAAAAAGCTTGCTCGCCCTTATCGTCATATTTCCCCGCCAATATATCTTTAAAGCCCACAATTGTCTCCTTCATTGGAACATATTTCCCAGGTAGTCCCGTAAACTGCTCAGTAACAAAAAACGGTTGGGTCAGGAATCGCTGAATCTTTCTTGCACGCACAACAGCCATTTTATCCTCATCCGAAAGCTCCTCGATACCAAGAATTGCAATAATGTCCTGCAGCTCCTTATATCTTTGCAGGGTTTTTTGAACTCTTACTGCAACATCGTAATGATCATGGCCCACAACCTCTGGAGTTAAAGCTCGAGAAGTCGAGGCAAGTGGGTCAACGGCAGGGTAGAGGCCTTGCTCCGAAAGAGAACGCTCCAAATTAACAGTAGAGTCTAGATGAACAAATGTCGTCGCCGGAGCAGGATCTGTATAATCATCAGCGGGAACATAAACAGCCTGAATTGAGGTAATCGAGCCCTTTTGGGTACTGCTTATGCGCTCCTGAAGAGTCCCCATCTCAGTAGCTAGAGTAGGTTGGTACCCAACTGCGGAGGAAATTCTACCCAAAAGTGCCGAAACCTCAGAGCCTGCTTGGGAAAATCTAAAGATATTGTCAATGAACAGAAGTACATCTTTGCCAGTTTCGTCCCGGAAATACTCGGCCATTGTTAATGCGGACAACCCAACCCGCAAGCGTGCCCCAGGAGATTCATTCATCTGGCCGTAGACAAGAGCGGTTTTTCCTAAAACTCCGGAACTGCGCATCTCATTGTAAAGATCATTTCCCTCCCTACTCCTCTCTCCAACTCCGGCAACAACAGAGAACCCCCCGTGCTCTGTTGCAATGTTTCGTATAAGTTCCTGAATAATAACCGTTTTTCCGACCCCAGCTCCCCCGAATAGACCTACCTTTCCGCCCCTTAGAAATGGCGCAAGAAGATCTATAACTTTAATCCCGGTCTCCAAAACTTGGTATTCCGTTTCTTGGCTCACAAATGAGGGCGGATCTCTGTGAATAGGCCAATGTTTCGAGGTCGCAACGTTTGGTTTTTCGTCAATATTCTCACCCACAACATTAAACATTCTTCCTAAAACCTCGCGGCCTACAGGAACGTTAATCGAGCTGCCTGTATCGATAACTCGAGAACCACGCTTCAGTGAGTCAGTTCCCGCCATCGCGACTGTGCGAACGACACCATCTCCAAGTTGCTGTTGGACTTCGAGGACTAGAGGAGGGGAAGAGATTGTCAATGCGTTGTATATCGAAGGTGTTGCTTCTACCTTAAATTCGACATCCACAACCGGTCCGATGACCTGAACAACTCTTCCAGTATTGGTTTTCTTTTTCCTCATGTTAGAGAAACGACCGCTCAAGAAGCTCTCTGGTAATTGCCTCTTGCCGCACTCTATTATACAAAAGTGTTAGCTCTTGGGATAATTTTTCCGCATTAGTGGTTGCATTTTGCATTGCGATCATGCGCGATGTGTGTTCTGATGCCTTGGTCTCAAGAAAAGCCTGAAATAAGTGAACTTCAAAATAGTGGTTCAAGACCCAGGCGACAACATCCTTTTTCTTTGGCTCGAAAACGAAATTCTTAGAGATGGTTGTCTCTGGACTTACACCTTCTTTCGCTATTGGGTCAAACGGCAGTAACTTCAAAGTCCGCGGAAGCTGTATTAGAGATGAGACGAAATGCGGGAAAAGTATATATAAACTCCCAATTGTACCTTGCAAAAACTTCTCCCCAAGAACTTTCCCTATTTCTTTTACTTCCTTAAAATCTATAGTTTCCTTGTAAGTAAAAACTGTCTCAAATTTTCTCTGAGTCCGATCAAGAAATCTTATAGCCTTTTTGCCTACTGGGTAGTAAATAAAGTCCTTTTTAGAGACCAACTCTTGACTCTCGATAAGGGCTTCTTCTCGCTCTAAACTTTTGAAAAGATTTGTGTTTAATGATCCACATAAGCCTCGATCGGTTGAAAGAATAAGGAGAGCAACCGTCTTTGAAGCATTTTTCGCAAGAAACGGGTTACTACCTTCTAGGCCATTGTCGACTAAATTGGCAATACTTCGGCTAAAGAGTTCGACGTATGGTCTACTTTTGACTGCTCCCTCTTGGGCTTTCCGCATCTTTGATGCAGCAACCATCGACATCGTGCGTGTTATCTTCGCCGAATTCCTAATCGATTGTATCCTTCGCCTTAAAATCTTTAAGTTACTCATTTTTTGACTTCTTCTCTTCCCCTGTTCCAAGAATCCTCAAAAATCCTTCTGCAAACTTCTCAACAACTTTAGCAAGCTTAGTTAAGAGTCGTTCACTCAGGTCCTTTTCTTTCGCAATCTCTTTGAGGAGGGAGGGCTGTCTTGCTTTAAGATGATCAATAAGTTCTCCGGTAAACTCACCGACCCTGTCGACAGGTACCTTGTCAAGATAGCCTTGGGTTGCAGCCCAGATTGTAACCACCTGTTCCTCTAAAGGAATGGGCTCACCTAAGGGTTGTTTTAAAGCCTCAACAATTCGTCTCCCTCGCTCTAATCTATCTAACGTTGCGCGGTCTAGGTCAGAGCTGAATTGAGCAAAGGCTGCAAGCTCGCGGAATTGTGCTAAATCAAGCCTTAATCTCCCTGCAACTTTCTTCATCGCTTTTGTCTGTGCTGCCCCGCCTACCCGAGAGACAGAGAGACCCACGCTTATTGCCGGTCTCACCCCTGCGTAAAAAAGATCCGGCTCAAGGTATATTTGCCCGTCGGTAATAGAGATAACATTTGTTGGAATATAAGAGGAGACATCACTGGCTTGCGTCTCGATAATCGGCAATGCGGTTAGAGTTCCTCCCCCATGTTTTTTATCAAGGCATGCTGCTCGCTCAAGAAGCCTGGAATGAAGATAAAAAATATCCCCGGGGTATGCCTCGCGCCCAGAGGGGCGCCGTAGAAGAAGAGACATTTGCCTGTATGCCCAAGCATGCTTTGATAAATCGTCATAAACCAGGAGTACGTCTTGACCCTTGTCCATAAAATATTCACCCATTGCGCAACCGCTGTAGGGAGCGATGTATTGTAAAGAGGCAGGATCTCCGGCTGAAGCAGATATAACAATCGTGTGTTTGAGGGCATCTTTCCCCCGCAACGTCTCTACAATTTTGGCGGTCTTTGATGCTTTCTGCCCAATTGCAACATATATACAAATTACATCCCTTTGGTTGAGAATTGTGTCTACCGCTAAAGAGGTTTTGCCGGTATTCCGATCCCCAATAATAAGCTCTCTTTGCCCGCGGCCTATCGGGATCATTGAGTCAATGGCTTTAATCCCCGTTTGGAGGGGAACCGAAACACTTTTCCTTGCCATGATCGTTGGAGCAGGACGCTCGATAGGGTAGTGGGCCGAGGCTTTGGGTTTTCTCTTGCCATCAAGTACTTCTCCCAGGGGATTAATAACTCGTCCCAAGAACTCCTCTCCAACTGGTACACTTAGCGTCCGCCCTGTCGCGGTCGCTGTATCATTTTCTTTAATCTTCGTGTAATCCCCGAGAATAATAGCTCCGACTGTGTATGTTTCTAGGTTCAGAGCAATACCATAAACCCCCCCCGTAAACTTAATTACCTCAGAAGCTCCGATCTCTCCCAAACCAGCTAGTCTTGCAACTCCATCCCCAACTTCGATAACGCGCCCAATATCTTCACGAATGGGCATTGCCTTTAAATTTAATAATTCTTTCTCGATTTGGTCTACGATGTTAGACATTGCCTTCAAAGCCCTCAAAGAAAAATTTTTTCCTTGAGTTTATTTATTCTCCCTCTGACACTCAAGTCATATATCAAACTTCCGATGCGTATTCTTAATCCTCCGAAAAGATCGGGGTTGATTTCTTTTACGACTCTTACAAAATCATACTTTTTCTTAAAGGTTTGAATAACCGCTTTCATTTCCTCTCTCTTAAGAGTAACAGCTGATTCCAAAATTAAAGTTTCTTTAGCCCAGAGAGGTCCAATCCGCTCCTTATATTTCTTAAGAATAATAATCGATTGGGGATAGGGAAGGGAGCGGATAGCCTTAAGTACCTTTTTTACTCTTGCCGAGTCAATATATCCTTTGACACGACTTTCTTTAACCAATAGAGTTAAAATTCTATTAAGAGAACTTTTGTCCATGCGAAAGTCTCCTTTCGGAGAGTGAATTTTGCGCTTGTAAGGAAAGTCTTTTAACAGAATCTCCAATTAACCTTCTCTGGTCACTCCTTGTTAAAACTTTCCCTGCTACCCGTTCTAAAGTTAAGGTAACCAAAGAAACAACTTCGCTCCTAATTTCTCCCCGCATTTCTTCTTTTTGTTTTTCGACTTTTTGTCCCGCATCTTTGAGCATTGCCGCGATATCCTTCTGTGTTTTCTCACGAGCCTCGCTCACAAGAAGTTGTGCATTCTTTGTCGCATCCGCAATTAAAAGCTTCGCCTCGTTTTTGGCGTCTTTGATTAGACGAACACTTCTTTTTTCGGCATTTGCGAGTACTTCTTCTGCTTTTTGCGTATCCTCCATTGCTTTTTGGATCTTTGCTCGCCTCTCATCAAGAACCCGGATTAGGGGAGTAAATAAAAACTTCCTAAGCAATAAGAAAAGCACAAGAAAGTTAATCGCTTGAGCAAGAAGTAGAATTGGTTGGACTCCGAACTCCTTTAAAATTTCCATGCTTCACATTTTCCACATTAGCCCTCTTTTTATGCCCATCTCCGACAAGAGACTTGTGCCTTTAAAACCAAGGAAGAGTGTTCCTTTACCCGGTGAAGGCAATAATTAAGGCGTAAATTGCAATAGCTTCTGCAAAAGCCATGCCCAAAAGCATGGGCGGTAAGACCTTGTTTGCGGCATCCGGGTTCCTGCCGATTGCTATCATTGCACCTATGCCAATAAGACCAATAGCAATTGCGGGGGCAGCGCCACCAATTGCAATAGTTAGTCCTGGAAATGCTTCCATATAATCACCTCTTTCTTTTTCTCTAATTTCTCAATGACTTTTCTCACTTAATACAACGATAAACACAAGTGTCAAGATCGCAAAGACCGATGCCTGCACCAAACCAACTATAACCTCCAGCCCGTAAAAAGGCAAGGGGGCAAAAAAGGCGAATAACCCACTTATCGTTCCTAAGACCACTTCACCCGCAAAGATATTACCAAATAGACGGAATGAGAGAGAAACGAGTTTTGTAACTTCTCCAATCAGCTCCAAAAAACCAACAAACAAAAAAATAGGGTTAAGGCTAAACCATTTATGAAGATAGCTCTTAAACCCTAAATATCTGATGGCAAAAAAATGGGTTAAGACAACAGAAATTAAGGCGAGGGATAGAGTTATATTTAAGTCGCTTGTGGGTGCCCGGAGATACGGGATAAATTCCCCATGAACATTTTTACCTAACGTCCCGAACCCAGGAAGGAGTCCTAACCAGTTCGCTGTCAGTATAAAGAGAAAAAATGTAAGAACAATGGGCGCAATTACTCTTGCTTTTTTGTACGAGCTTAAGGAAGCGGTGAGATTGTAAAAAAACTCAACAACAAGCTCCGCAGCATTTTGCGTGCCACTGGGAACAAGGCTTATTCTCCTAGTTGCCAAAAACGATATAAAAAGGAGAATAAACATAGCTATCCAACTAACAAAGAGTGTATTGGTTATAGGTAAAAAGTTGGTCTCCTGAAGTACTCCGGGAGCGAGATGAAGTGTCTCAGTCATCAGTTTCTAATAAGTAATGTTGGGATTATTTTACTTGTCCGGCATCCGGAGAGTCAAGACCCAAGGCGAGAGAACGACTGAAAACAACCCTAACCAATTCGCGTGGACTTTGACAAATGGTCGATTCACCTGGTATGGGACCATGAGCCACAAAGCAGCCTGGCCATTGCCGCTCCCTATATCTTTGGAGTAGACCTCTAGCCTCAGCCTGGCTATATACCACTTCGGCATCAGCAAAAGACGTAACTATTTCTCGCATATTGCCCTCTCCCTATATTATACCCCAAAGCTTCTGATTGTGATAGACTATACCCGCGATGACTCTCTTGCAATCATCGAAAACACCCGTTAACTGGGAAGCGCCCAATTTTAATCTTCCAGGAACAGACGGAAAGAGCTACTCCTTAGCTTCTTTCAAAGATGCAAAAGGGCTGGTTGTTGTTTTTACCTGCAATCATTGCCCTTATGCTCGCGCTGCTTGGCCACTGCTCACTGCGCTTGCTACACAATACAAGGGCCAAGGCGTTGAGTTTGTCGGAATTAACCCCAATGACGAGGAGGAATACCCTGAAGACAGCTTCGAAGAGATGAAAAAGAGAGTTCCGGAATGGGGGATTAACTTTCCATATCTTCGCGACGAGGACCAGACTGTTGTAAAGGCATACGACGCACAGTGCACACCTGATATCTACCTTTTTGACCAGAACCAAACGCTATACTACCGTGGGCGAATAAATGATAACTGGCAACAACCGGGCCAAGTCACCCAGCATAACTTAGAAGACGCCATAGAATGTTTACTCGCCGGAAAAGAGCCTCCAAAAAATCAACCTCCTTCAATGGGTTGCTCGATTAAGTGGAGATAGATTTTGCCTTTGACTTCCCGTCCGACAAACCCCATAATGTAGGAGCTGTGTCACCGGAAGGCAATCCAGCAGACCCGAAAGAAACGCAAAAGCTTCGCTCTGCAGTGGGGCAAGCAGTGATTTCTATTCTCCAGCACGATGTTAATGTCGACTTTCGGGCCCAGTTGGCCAAGGAAGACAATGTCCCAAAAGACAAGGTTCCAACGGTACGAATTTATCCTTGTGCTGAAGAAGTACAATTCGAATTTTCCACCGTGAATAGGCGAACATCTCAGCCGGAGCGTCGTGTTCTCAAACGTACGGCTACCCAACTCGAGCTTGGAGACTATAGTAACTTAAGTAATGAGTATTTTGCCAAGCTCACTTTAACGACTACCATCGTGGTCAACCTTGATCTTTTAAACTCAGTAGTTACCTTCCATTCCCCTGGTCTGCGTGAACCAATTAGTAGAAGCGCAGAAAGCGGCGATTTGCAGCAATTTCTCAAAATACTTAAACCCATGAAAGACTCGCGAGGTATTGAGATATAACCTATGAAGGCAACCACGTACAGTGAGACAATTGACTATTTAGACTCGCATATCCACAGAGCCAAAGATCCGCACGAAGGCTCACGCAATATCCGACGGACAAAATATCTTCTGAGACTCCTTGGCAATCCCCAGGATAAATACCCAACTATCCATATTGGAGGAACTTCCGGCAAAAGTTCAACGAGTTTTTTTATCGCCAAAATTTTACAAGAATCAGGTTATAAAACCGGTTTGACTATTTCGCCCCATCTCCAGGTTGCAACTGAGCGCATACAGATTAACGGGTACTTTGCCTCTGAAAAAGAGTTCGTTGGGTTAATAAATGAAATTAAGCCCGTTGTTGAAAAGATTGAAGAAGAAAAAAGATGGGGGAAAGTGGGGTATTTTCAGATCTTACTAGCCGCCGCGTTTTTATACTTTGCTCGAAGCAAAGTCGACGTCGCGATAGTCGAAGTGGGGATTGGCGGACACTATGACGCTACCAACGTAATTAAGCCTGTTCTAGCCGTGATAACCAATGTTGGCTTGGATCATACAAGCGTTCTCGGTGAGACCATTGAGGAAATCGCCCGCGACAAAAGAGAAATTATCAAAAAGGGCGTGCCTATTATAACCGGAGCTTCACAAAAGAGCGTAATTAATCTCTTGAGGGAAAAAGCCGAAAGAACGGACGCACCATTTATAGTCATCAACACAAAAGGTCAAATGACCTACTCAAAAGCGAATGCAATTTTGGCTCAAACTGGCGCCGAACAATTAAAAAAGATTGGTTTTACAAATATAACTAGAAAGAATGTCAACCAAGTACTGGCAACCACCTTTTTACCGGGAAGACTCGAAATTGTATCAAGAAATCCGATTATTATCTTGGACGCTGCTCATAATATAGACAAAATGCATGCTCTTGTCGCAAGTCTGCAAAATCTCTTTCCTGAGAGCAAGTTCGACATAATCCTCGCTCGTGCCCACAGAAAACACCTGAAGCGAATGATAAAGAGTCTCCATCCTATTACCAAGAAGCTTTTTCTCACAGGAATTAAGGATTCAGCAAAAACCTTAAAAAAGGTGTCAACTAGAACCCCCAATGGCAAGATTCTTATTACTGGATCTTTTTTTCTTGTTGACCAAATTCGCAGTCTTTATTACCCAAAGATTGAAGTCCTAGAGAAAAGAAGATATTACACGAAAGTAACTTCCATTCCGTCTTGAACGGGAGTTCGCAAAGACATCTGTTGACCCGGAAATTTACTACCCGAGCCCCAAATCTTGGCACCAGAAAACGAGGATCCAAGATTCCTGCCCAGTTTTTCCGCGATATCAGATAATTTATCCCCACTCTTCATAATCATCGGGTGGTCCCAATCTACCCCAGTTTCGGGATTACGCAAAAATACCCGGACCAATCCTAGCTTTTCCCAGATTACCTCTTTTAAGTCTTCAAGGCCAACTCTTGCGGGCGCGCTCACCGGAATCCATCCGCGTTCTTTAATTTCTCTTACCCCTTGTTCAACATCAGAAAGCTCATCAACTTTGGTTACAACAAAAAGCGCAGGGACATAAACTCGGTTCCGGGCAAATGAGTCAATTAACTCATTTAACTCTAATTCATCCCGTATACTTATTTCGGCATTCGTGTACCCAAACTCTCTGGCAACATCCGAAACTAAAGTGAGGTCAAAATTCTGTTTCTTAAGCGGGGTAATGTTAATCCCACCTTTTAGTGTCTTTTTAATTGAGACCAATGGTCGATCTGTATTTATTCTCACTCCATTTAAATGAAGTTCTTTGTTCATTCTATTGAAGTCCTCCTCATGACCAGTGGAGGCCAGCAGTAGGAGAAGGTCAGCACTACGAACCACGGATAAAACTTCTCTCCCCCGACCCCGCCCAGTACTTGCTCCCTCAATAAGTCCTGGGACGTCAAGAATTTGGATCTTTGCACCCTTGTAATCCATCATTCCGGGAATAACCGTAACCGTTGTAAAGGCATAGGGAGCCGTTCGGGAATTAGCGTTCGTTAGGCTATTCAAAAGTGTTGACTTCCCAACCGAGGGGAAACCGACCAAAACCACCGTTGCGTCGCCGTGTTTTTCGACCGCAAAACCCCCACCTCCTCCACTCCGCCGGCTGGCGGATTGCCTTTCTATAATTTGATCCTGGAGCCTAGCAAGTCTTGCCCGAAGCTTCCCAATATGGTGCTCTGTGCCCTTGTGATATGGAGTCTCCCGAATCTCCTTCTCGATTTCAACAATACGGTTCTGTATATCGCCCACTAATGGTATAATATCATAGGCACGAGATTTGGGCCGCTAGCTCAATTGGGAGAGCAATTCCCTCTTAAGGAATAGGTTCAGGGTTCGATCCCCTGGCGGCTCACCAAAGCCCCTGTAGCTTAATGGACAAAGCGGTGGTCTTCGGAACCATTGATGGGGGTTCGATTCCCTCCAGGGGCGCCGCACCAGACCTTGACAAAACCGTTTTCAGG
>CAZLZK010000011.1:0-7390 GCA_964564005.1 uncultured Gammaproteobacteria bacterium | reverse complement strand
AAGAAGTTCGTTAGCCCGGTCTCGCCCCATAAAGCTAAACATCTTCAGAGCCCTCCTTTCCGGGATGAATTATGACCACTTTTCCGTTATAATACGTATGGCCTAGCGACTGAAGACGCTTGAAGGTTTGGATTAAACTATCGAAGATGGTGTTCCATCCTAGTCTGTCTAGGCGCGCCGCACCAGACCTTGACAAAACCGTTTTCAGGTGGCATGTTGGGGTAATGATTTCTCTGTGTACTGACGCTTAAATCTTCTGCCCATGAGAAAAGTATTTTACCTTCTAACCTTTTTCTTAATCACTCCAATTACTTTGGCAACAAGCATCTTTGCCCTAAGCGCGCTCTCCCGAAGTGACACTAAACAAGCCACCCAGGGCACACTTCTCACAGCCTTTAACACTCCTCGTTTTGCCCCTCAAATCTACTCAAGTCTAACAGACACAAGTGGGGAGGTTCTCGGTAGCGCAACCTCCGCTGACGCGCGAGGCGAGATTGTGCGACTCTACCTTGAAAAATACAATTCCCCGCTTCGCCCTTACGCACAAACTCTAGTTGAGGCAGCAGAGAAATATAATCTAGACTTTAGACTCCTCGTAGCGATAGCCCAACAGGAGTCCAACCTTTGTAAAAAGATCCCTTCAGATTCTTATAACTGCTGGGGGTGGGGAATTCATAGCCAAGGGACCTTGCGCTTCGAAAGTTACGCTGAAGCGATCGAGGCTGTTGCTCGGGGGCTGCGCGAGGATTACTTTGATAAAGGCTACACAACTCCCGAGGAGATCATGAGCAAGTACACTCCTTTGTCTCCAGGAACCTGGGCTTTGGGTGTGCACCAGTTTTTAGCTGAAATGGAGTAATCTCCCTTTTCCCGCCTTTGGAGTACAGCAGCCTCTAATAATTAACATCAGCTTGACTTTTTTGTGCTTGAGTGATATACTTCTTTTTAGATCCTGAGGTTTATGGACTAAAAACCTATAGACTTCGGGATTTTGGTCCGCTCGGCCCTAAAGGCCATGGCGGACCGCAGAAGTGGGGGGCACCGTTCGGTGTCCCTTTTTGGTATAATGAGCACAGGCCGAGGTGGCGGAATGGTAGACGCGCATGGTTTAGGACCATGTGGGGATTTCCCCGTGGGGGTTCGAATCCTCTCCTCGGCACAGCGAAGCTGTTGACAGTTTCTTCCAAACCCCTTAAACTGTGCGTAGCGTGCCCACTCACTATCCCTACAAAACGCGTCGCCACTTCGCAGCACTCCTTATGATGCTTCCCTTGTTGGTTTTCGCACTCTCCTTAGCTATTTTTGTTACACTGTTTAAGCTTTAAAATGAAACAAATTCTTGGACTTTACGCCCTCCTTGTCGGAGTCTTACTCTTTGTGTCCTGGTCTTCTCAGAATAACAGTCTACGCTCACTTTTCCCTGGTGTGGAGAAGGAGCAGGCCACTCCAACCCCAAAACCCCCAAAGATTCTCAAGGTACAAAGAGCGACTGGCGGGGAAGTAGACATTAGGATTGAGGTCGCAAAGAGTGAGGAGGAAAGGCGAGTGGGACTCTCAAGTCGAGACTCACTTAATGAGGATTCGGGCATGCTATTTGCCTTCGACAAGATGGATGTCCGGCCGTCTTTTTGGATGAGAGATACAAAGTTTGCCTTAGACATTATCTGGATTAACGATGGGAAGATTACGCAAATTACCGCTAACGTGCCAACTGTTGTTGACGGAACTCCTGACAACAAAATCCAACTTTATCTTCCACACGATCCTGTCGATTATGTCCTCGAAGTAAATGGTGGCGCAAGTAAAAAATGGGGAATTAAAATTGGGGACTCTCTGAAGATCCCCGCGATGTGACAAGGGGACTCTCTGAAGATCCCCGCAATATGACAAAGGGTCAACTCCTAGAGCTCCTTGCCCAAAATGGCATATCCTCTCGTACGATTTCCGCATTTGAGGAAGTACCAAGAGAAAGGTTTGTCCCACCACAATATCAGGAACTGGCATACCTTGATGATGCACTCCCGATTGGCGAAGGACAAACAATAAGCCAACCGAGTCTGGTCGCTATAATGCTTGATGCGCTTAATTTAAGGGGTGATGAGAGGGTTCTTGAAATAGGAACTGGGTCAGGGTATCAAACGGCGCTTCTCTCTAAACTCGCAGCTAAAGTCTATTCAATTGAACGTATAAACTCACTTGCGGAAGGAGCCAAAAAAAGACTGCTGGCATTAAAAATTAAAAATACGCAAGTTTTTGTAGGTGACGGCTCTCTGGCCCTCCCCAAACAGTCGCCGTTCGACGCAATAATTGTCACCGCGGCATTCAGAAAAGTACCGCAGCCTTTAATCTCCCAATTAAAGGAAAGCGGGAGACTTGTCATGCCAGTGGGCGAGCGTGGCTCTCAAAATGCCATCGTGTACCAGAAAGTTCGTGGCCGCCTCCGAGAAACCCAGAACATCGGCCCTGTCCGTTTTGTCCCCTTTATTGGCAAAGAGGCGTGGAGGGAAGAAGGTTGAGCAAACTCCGGACGTTTATTGCTATTGACCTTCCTTTGGCGACCAAGCAAGAAATTTCTCGTGCAATTGAGTCTATTAAAAATGAAGCCCCTTCTTGGATTCCTGATGCGCGAATCGTTTGGGAAGACCCGCAAAAACTTCATATCACTTTGGTTTTTTTAGGCCACATTCCCCAGGAAAAGATGGAGAGAGCCGCAAATGTAGTCAGGGAGACTGCACAAAGTTTTTCTGGTTTCTCGCTTGAGGGAGGCAGCTTATCATATTTTCTAAAGGACAAGGGAAGTCCCGACTCAATAATCTTTTTAAATATTCTTGACCCAGAAAGAGTATTACGGACTCTTTACAAAGCGTTATTCAAACTCTTGGCGGAAGCAGGATTTTATCCCCCCGAAAGACTTACTCCCCATATTACAATTGCGCGCCTTAAGGGAAAGCGCTTAAGAGCTAATGAAAGAAAGAGGATTTTGTCTTCTATCGTCGATGTTGACATAAAACCCATAAAACCCTTTCTTGTTGAGAGCCTTAATGTTTATGAAAGCGTCCACGATCCCCGCAGTAACAAGAGCCGCTACCATCTCCTATACGAAGTCAAGCTTGGCTTAAAAAACTTCCCGCTTGGGCCATAAAATTTGCTAAAATAATCTTGTGTCTAAACTTTTTCCTAAAAAGTTTCCCGCACTTTTATCCCTTCCTTTATTCCTTCTTGTCCTCACATTAACCTTCTCGGCCGGTTTCATTGTGGGTACGATAAATACAACACGGCTTATTGGGCAACAGCTTGAGCAGCAAGGGGAATTTGTTAAAACAAAACCAACTCCCTCGCCGGCTGGCGGATCTTCCCCGGCACCAAAAGCGCAGCCGCTTAAGCCAAATTACACCGGCCCAGAGCTTTGGGAAGCAGTCAATAAAGCAAGGGTAACCCACGGAGTAAACGCGCTTTCTCAACGAGATATTCTTTGCACAATTTCGGCAATCAGACTTTCCCAGATAAGAGAACTAGGGAAGCTTGACAATCACGAGGGGTTTGACGGAGTGTATGAAAAATACAAAGACGATCCGGAGATGCCGAATAACGTTGCGGAATTTTTGATCTCCGGTTATCCGACAGCCGAACAGGCTGTCGAGGGATGGCTTGATACCCTAGGGCACAAAAAACTGATTACCGGCGGAGAATACGTCTGGGGTTGCATCTACGCCCAAGACGGCTTTGGCGTTGCAATCACTGGATTTTAGGCCACAGAGATATTGAAAGATATGACCTTAGAAGAATTTGAAGATATTGTTTTGGAAGTAGTTAGCAATCTACCCAAAGAATTTGTTGAAAAACTTGACAACGTTGGAATCGTAGTTGAAGCCTGGCCAACTCCAGCACATATAGAGAATATAAGTACTCGACCGGGCACGCTGCTTTTTGGCCTTTATCGGGGAGTGCCTAAGACTCAAAGGGGCTCTTATTATTCAGCTCTTCCCGACAAAATTACAATTTTTGCCGGGCCAATTCTTTCCGTCGCTAGCGACGTAGAGGATGCTAAGCGCCGGGTAAGAAGCACAGTTTTGCACGAAATCGGCCACCATTTCGGAATGTCTGAAGATCAAATTCGGAGAGCAGAGCACCGAAGAGTCACGTAGTTTATCACAAAATATCTTCCTCATGTTACATATACCAATATATATACATGTTTTGCATCAACTTCCGCCTATTGATTTGTGAAAAAATTTCTGCTACATAATGGTTGTGCCGGATACTAAAAAGTTTCCTAAATATATCTTTGTTTCGGGAGGGGTCTTATCCGGAGTCGGAAAAGGAATAACCACAGCTTCAATCGCACTTCTCTTAAAATCCCGAGGCTTTGATACTACCGCAATTAAATGCGACATGTACTTAAATATCGATGCGGGAACGATGAATCCTCTTGAGCACGGAGAGGTGTTTGTTACCGATGACAGAGTCGAGACCGACCAAGATTTAGGGCATTATGAACGCTTCTTAAATGAAAGTTTGCCGGGGAAAAACTATATAACCGCAGGGCAAATTTACTGGGAAGTCCTTACTCGAGAGCGACATTTGGGTTATGAGGGTAGATCGCTCGATACCTACGAGATAATACCGGAAGAGATTATAAAACGGATAGACAGTGCCGGAGTGGGGCGAGAAATTGCCGTCATCGAATTTGGTGGGACTGTAGGAGAGCACCAAAATATCATGTTTTTCGAGGCAATAAGGCGACTTAAGATAAGACGTCCCGCCGCAACCCTTCTTATTCA
Source organism: uncultured Gammaproteobacteria bacterium (assembly GCA_964564005.1). Taxonomy (GTDB): domain Bacteria; phylum Patescibacteriota; class Microgenomatia; order UBA8517; family UBA10165; genus CAZLZK01. Next base: position 2,609 of record CAZLZK010000011.1, on the reverse strand, counting down.
TGTGGGCTATCTTCCACTTCCAAGAACATTGGGAGAATTAAAGTCAAAACCACTCCAGCAATCAATCCACGAATTAAACTCGTTAGGCCTCAGGCCTGACTTTGTTATCGCACGAGCCGAAACCTCAATAGACCTCAAAAGGCGCGAAAAAATTGCATTTGCTGCCGCTATCCCCACCTACGATGTAATCTCCAACCCGGATGTCGAAACTGTCTACGAGGTTCCCCTTATTTTAGACGAACAATCTCTCACGACAAAAATTCTTAAGAAACTGGGTTTGAGTAGTCGAAAGCGCGACCTTAAGGAATGGCAAAAGATGGTAGAAAACATTAGGAGTGCTAAAAAGGTTTTAAAAATCGCGCTCGTGGCAAAGTACATAAGCTCAGGAGAGTATATGCTTGAGGATTCTTATATTTGCGTTAACGAGGCATTGAAACACGCTGCAGCCGAGAATGGTTACAAACTTCAGTTCAAGTGGGTCAACGCACAGGCTTTGGAAAAGATGGATGAACCCGAAGTCCGCAAAGTTTTTAATGGGGTTTCAGGAATTGTTGTACCGCAGGGGTGGGGAAGCAGGGGAACGGAGGGAAAGATCAGAGCTATTAAGTTCGCTAGGGAAAGCAAAGTTCCCTTTTTGGGGCTTTGCTTCGGTATGCAGATGTCGGTAGTTGAGTTCGGAAGAGATGTTCTGGGCCTCGAGGGAGCAAATTCAACGGAGGTTGACCCAAAAACCAAATATCCAGTAATCCATATCATGCCTGATCAAGAAAAGTATTTAGCGAAAAAACAATATGGAGGAACAATACGTCTGGGCGCTTGGGATTGCAACGTCCTGGAGGGGACCTTGCTTGCAAAAATATATGGGAAAACGAAAGTAAGCGAACGCCATCGTCACCGTTATGAATTCAATAATGAATATCGCCGAAGATTTGAGGAAGCTGGTGTACACTTTTCGGGGGTATCACCAGACGGAAAATTAGTTGAAGCCTTGGAACTTGACCAAAAACTTCATCCATTCTTCTTGGGCGTCCAATTCCACCCGGAATTAAAATCCCGACCGCTCTCGCCCCACCCAATCTTCGTTTCTTTTATTCGTGCCGCGGCGACCAAGAAGGACAGAGACTCTGTGTTAGAATAACTTTGTGGCACGGATAGTCCTCTTTATCTTTTTGCTAGTTTTAGGGGTCGGTATTTCACTCTCCCAAAAATCCGTCCCACAAGGTAAACCCCTTACTCCCCCAGCAAGCGAGAAGTCTTTTGAGCAGCAAAGTCCGCAAGTTGTTGCAATGAACCTTAACGTTCCATGGGAACTAGAGTTCTTGCCCAATGGCGAGATACTTCTTACAGAACGAGGCGGTCTTTTAAAGACTCTCACCCTTGATGGACAAGTAAAGACAATAGCGAAAATAGAGGACGCAAGTGGAATCGGCGAGGGAGGTCTTTTGGGACTAGTACTCCACCCAAAGTTTGCTTCCAACCGTCTTCTTTATCTTTATTACACTTACAAAAGCAGTGGAGAGGACACGCTCAACCGAGTCATCCGCTATACGTTTAATGGTGTGGCGCTTGAGGAGAAAGCAATTGTTGTCGACGCCATTCCAGGAAGTGCAAATCATAATGGTGGTCGAATAAAATTCGGCCCAGACGGATTTGTTTACATTACAACAGGGGACGCACAAAACCCATCCCTTGCCCAGGACAAAAATTCTCTTGCCGGAAAGATTTTAAGAGTCAATGACGATGGCAGCATACCTTCTGATAACCCTTTCTCCAACTCTCCTGTTTATTCTTACGGCCACAGAAATCCGCAGGGGCTTGCTTGGGACAAAGACGGCCAACTTTGGGCAACCGAGCACGGATCCAGCGCCTTCGATGAGGTAAACCTTGTTGTGGCAGGACAAAACTATGGCTGGCCCAAGGTTAGAGGTAGCGATAGTGAACAGGGATTAGAAGCACCGTATCTTCATAGCGGGACTTCAACTTGGGCGCCGTCAGGTGCAACCATAATAGGCGATTCCCTTTTCTTCTCAGGACTTCGCGGAGCTGCAATTTTTGAGCTCAACTTAAAGACAAAAAATCTCAAAAAGCATTTTGAAAATCAGTTCGGCCGAATAAGAACAATTACTCTTGGCCCAGATGGTTTCTTCTATATTCTTACTAATAACCGTGATGGTCGCGGAAATCCCACCGCCGAAGATGATCGCATAATCAAATTTCACCCCGAGCTTTTTGGTGTTACACTAAAATAAAGTGAAATTCTTAAGTACTCTCCTTACTTTCGTTTCGCTTATTCTCGCTGCGCCCACAGTCCTCATTCTCGCAAGCTGGAATGCGCTACCCGGTGATGCCTTGTACCCATTTAAAAAAGGGCTCGAGACCATAACGCTTGCGGTAACGGGTGGGACTCCACTAGCAGCGAAATTCTCTGTCCAGTTTACAGAGAGACGATTTTCTGAGGCCAATAAGCTTCTTACGACTCAAGGTTCAACGGTTGGATTTACGCTCCTTGCAGAAGAAGCAGATCAATCCAAGGATATAATCATTCAAAAAAGCGATACCCAAACCGAAGGTAAGTTACTTTTTAAAATTGAGGAATACCAGGAAAGTAA
>CAZLZK010000010.1:11277-22143 GCA_964564005.1 uncultured Gammaproteobacteria bacterium | reverse complement strand
TCGGGTATAATAATGAGGCCAACCAGATCACTAGAGTAATGATTACTAGCTTAACGAGGTGGGTTAGATTTCAGACTTTTGAGGCGGTCCGAAATCAAATACAATTTAGGTGCAAAGACCTATTTCTTCATTAACATCTTTGCAGCGATGATGACTACCACTGCGATAATGACTAAAACGACGACTGTTCCCATATTTGTCTGAGCTACTCAATCACCTCCTCTTCTTCGTAAATTGCGCCGGCGTCTGATCCGCCTGTTGTGGATTCGGCGGCTTGCGGCTTAGAGAGTGTGAATGATGACACTACCAGCTCGTGGACTTCATTCCAATAAACATCATCTCTTGGCACTTCAATTAAATAAAGTATTCCGCCTTCAACTGCAACAGTCCAACTTGTCCCGCTTTTCGTGTACTGTTTTGCCGAGATTCCCCCTAAAGATGTCGCGCCACTAAGGGTTGCGTGAGCTACCGCAGCATCGTTTGCAAGCCACTCCGCGGTGGTCTTAAATTTTGTATCCATTATTGTGATTGTCAAAGAGCCATCTTTTTTGGTTTTACTTTCGAGTGAGAGCAATGTGTAGTAGGCGTCATCGTCAGGTGTTTTGTCGGAAACAGAAATACTCTCTGGGTGTTTGAAAGAGAAGCCGCTTGTGTCGGTATATGTTTCTTCTTTTTCCGCTGTAGTTTTTGAGGTGCCAGCAGGGCTGAAAAGAGATTTTTGGCCTCGAGTTTGAGTCAACACGGCCCACCCCCCACCCACCAAGATGATTGCGGCAAGTGCTCCAGAAACTATTAAAGTCCTTTTTGACATGACACTTTTAACAATATATCATGAGTCAATAATGTCAAGAAAGATACTCCTTTTTCTTTCCTTCCTGATTGTATTTTTGCTTTTTCCGAAAGATGTGCAAGCAAAAAAACAGCTACCACAAGCCAGTTCCCAAAAGAGCTCGGGCACTCGAGTCTCTCCGGGCAAGGGGGTCGGCGTTTCGGTAAAGTTTACAAACTACAAAAGGGCAATTACGTCAACATTCACAAACTTAGGGATTGCCTCCTCCGTCACTTACCAGCTAACTTATACCCAAAACGGAATAAACGAAGGCGCTGGTGGGTCAGTTAGCGATTTATCAAGCGGGATGACGACACGCCAGCTTCTTTTTGGGACTTGCTCAAAAGGGGTCTGTCGATACCATACGGGGATTAAGAACGCAAGATTTGTAGTTACAACAGCTCTTAAAGACAGCGGCAAGAAAGTAACTAAAACCTTCAGGCTTAAAATGTAATCCTTCTTCTCCTTTTTATGGATATTGAAGGAGAAGTTCTGTAAGGATAAGTTTTACATTCACATTTGCCTCTAAATCTTGCCTTGCTTGGTCAAGGCAAGTAAGAAGAGCTGTGAGCTGCAGTATTGATAAAGGAGAGCTGGCTTTTCCTCCGCCAGCTGGTCGATTGATTTTATTCCGCAAAGCTTCTCTCACGGCAAAAATCTGTCCAACACAAAAGTCCAGGGCCTCACCCCGTTTGTTAAGTGTTTCCACGAATTCTAGCCTCTCTCCCACCCCGGCTTTCAGAAGTTTTACAAGAATAGAGCGGGCCTCCTCTTTTTCTTCATCTTCGATTTTAAACTGGGCTGTGCCCAAATCGATGTGGAGTGCGCGCGAAGCGATTGTTGCGAGCACCGACTCGCGGTTGGGGGCAGTTAACATAATAATGGTGTTGCCGATTGGTTCTTCTAGGGTTTTTAGGAAGGAGTTTGCCGCGTCAAGAGTTAGGAGATTAGCGTCTTCCATAATTACTCCCCTGCCGAGCTCCGGGTTTATGGGGGAAAACAAAAGAGCGTGGGTAAGCTCTCTGACCATTTTGAGCGGGAGTCTCCTGGCGGAGAGCAAATGATTTTTCATAGGGCGAGGAATCCTAATAATCTCGGCAATTCCCTGGGATTTGAAAAAATTCTCTGCCCAGGCAGTTCTTTCCTCGGGAGTACCTCCGGTTATAAGATAAGCATGCATTTCCTGAGTTGCATTCTAACAGAATTTTGGACATAATGAATTTTAGTTATGCCTCAAGCTGCCCCCGCTGCGACGGGGTCTGTTGGTATTTCGACAAATGGAGGATCAACCCTGCCCCAGACGGGGGGCTTGCCTGCGCAAGCAGGTAGTCTTGTTGATATTCTTCTTTCCCAAAAAGCGTTAGACACTGACGAAGCGCAGAAGATTAAATCCCTCGAGCTTCAAACCGGCAGAAGCCAGGAAGAACTTTTATCAGAAGATAGTGTAGTTTCGGAGGAGGCTTTAGCCCGCGCCAAGGCTACTTTTTACAATGTCCCTTTCATTAATCTTGAACAAACATCTGTTTCTCCAGAGGCTTTGGCGCTCCTTCCTCAATCCGTTGCTACGCGTTTTTCTGTTTTCCCGATTTCTATAGATCGCGAGAAAAACCAGCTTCTTTTGGCGATGGCCCAACCTTTGGACTTAACGGCCATTGAGTTTGTTGAGCAAAAAGTGGGATTGAGGGTGCGACCTGCGGCAGCTACACCTTCTGAGATCGAGCGCTTTATTGCCGAGCGTTACTCTGTTGGGCTAACCCAGGAGGTTACGGAGGCGATAAAGGAGGCGGAGCCGGAAGAGGCTGGGGTTAAAACTGTCGACCTTTCGCGCCTCTCAGATGTTATAAGGGAAGCACCGATTGCAAAAATTGTTAAGGAACTTTTGGAGTTTGCGATTAAATCGCGCGCATCAGATGTTCATGTTGAGCCCGAGGAGAAGGCAACCAGAGTTCGTTACCGTATTGATGGAATTTTACAGGAAAAATTCACAATGCCAAAGCAGTTTCATGACTCATTGATCTCAAGGATTAAAATTCTCTCGGGGATGAAGATTGACGAGAAGCGCATCCCCCAAGACGGCCGGTTTAATTTTAAGGCAGGGGACCAGGAGGTTGATCTTCGTGTTTCCTCACTTCCGACCTCACACGGCGAAAAAATTGTTATGAGGCTTCTCAAAAAAACTGGCGGGGTGCCGGAGCTTCCGGACCTAGGACTTAGGGGGCGAGCTTTGAAGAATTTGGAGGATGCGATTCTTCGGCCCCATGGAATCATTATTGTTTGTGGGCCTACAGGCTCGGGAAAAACGACGACGTTGTATTCGGTTCTTTCAAGGATTAATACTCCCAAGGTTAATGTTATTACATTTGAAGACCCGATTGAGTATCAGATCGCTGGAGTAAATCAAGTACAGGTTAATCCTCTAGCAGGCCTAACATTCGCCTCGGGTCTTCGAGGGTTTTTGCGGCAAGACCCAAATATTATTATGGTTGGAGAGATAAGAGATAGTGAGACTGCGGGTTTGGCAATACAGGCTGCTTTAACCGGCCATCTTGTTTTCTCGACTCTCCACACGAACGATGCTGCAGGGGCACTGCCTCGCCTTCTTGATATGGGCGCTGAGCCATTCCTCCTTGCCTCAACAATGACTGCGGTTGTAGCACAGCGGGTTTTAAGAAGAATTGACGAGGCAAACAAGGAGGAGTATGAACCTGCTCCAGAGGTTGTCGAGGACATCAAGAAAGTTTTAGGCTCTCTTTTACCTTCTGATAAGCCAACAAAGCTTTACAAAGGGAAACCAACGGTTGAGAATGGTAATACAGGATATTTGGGACGAATTGGCATCTTTGAGGTTATGCCGATAACCGAAAAAATTGGAAGACTGATTCTTGAGCGGCAACCAGCCTCCAGCATCCAAAAACAAGCAGAGGAAGAAGGAATGATTACCATGAAACAGGACGGGTATCTTAAGGCCATAGAAGGGATTACGAGTCTTGAGGAAGTACTGCGCGTAGCTCAAGAGTAATTATGGAGATTCAACAACTTTTACAGCTGGTAGTGGACAGAAACGCCTCAGACTTACATTTAACTGTGGGTGTTCCTCCAGTTATCCGAGTTGACGGGATGCTAATTAGGGTTCCTAACGAGGAGGCATTAACCCCCGAGAAAACATCGGAGCTTGTCCGCGGGATTCTAAGAGCCGATCAACTGGAGCGTGCAACCGTAAACCGTGAAATTGATTTCTCTTTCCCTTTCTCAGAAAATGCACGCTTTAGAGCCAATGTTTATTATCAAAAAGGGGATATTGCTGCTTCCTTTCGACGGATTCCTTTAAAGATACCCACAATTGATGAGCTTAAGCTTCCTCCTATTTGTCATGAGTTTGCAAAGCTTCGCCAGGGGTTTATTCTAGTTACCGGCCCAACTGGGCATGGTAAATCAACAACGATCGCCGCGACCCTAAATGAGGTAAACCAGACACGGCCTGTGCACATATTAACAATTGAAGATCCGATAGAGTTTGTCTTTACCCCTCAGCAAGCTTTAATTTCCCAGAGGGAAATGCGCGAGGACACACATTCTTGGGAGATTGCCCTTCGCTCGGCTTTAAGGGAAGACCCGGACATTGTTCTAGTAGGCGAGATGCGAGATTACGAGACGATTGCCGCGGCCTTAACCATTGCCGAGACTGGACATCTTGTCTTTGCAACGCTTCACACAAACTCTGCTTCGCAAACCATTGACCGGATTGTGGATGTTTTCCCAGAAGAGCAACAAGACCAGGTACGGTTGCAACTCGCAAACGTTCTTGAAGCGGTATTCTCACAGAGGCTTATTCCTATGACTGCGGGCGGGAGAATTGTTGCATATGAAGTCTTAACGGCGAGTAATGCTATTCGGACTGCTATAAGGGATGGTAAGACTCACCAAATTGACAACATAATCCAAACTTCTGTGGAGTTGGGCATGACGACCCTTGAGGTCAGTCTTGCTTCTCATGTCAAAGCCGGTCTTATATCTCTTGATGACGCAAAGAGCTTTTCACTGCGGCCTGAGGAGTTGATGCGTCTTGTCCAAGGCGGAAAAGCCGCAGCAGCGTAAAATTTAGCTTCCAATGAAACGCTTCCAGTATCAAGCAAGAGACAAAAGCGGGAAAGCTGTAAAAGGTAAAGTTGAGGCCGCAACTCCCTATGATGCCGCGCGCTTATTGCGGGAGCGGGGCTTGGTGGTTATTAAACTTAACCCTGAACGCCAAGCTCTACAGGGAATTTGGGAGAAAATTACCAATAGGATTACACTTCCTGACATTGCGCTTTTCACCCGTATGTTTGCAACAATGGTTACCTCAGGGCTTCCGATAACCGAAGCCTTGGTTATTGTACGCTCGCAGTCAAACAAAGGCTTAAACCGTGCCTTGGGCCAGGTTCTGACAGATGTTGAAGGTGGTTCCTCCCTTGCCTCCGCACTTGAGAAGCACCCGAAAGTCTTCTCCCCAGTTTATATAGCTTTGGTTCGTGCTGGAGAAGAGGGAGGGGTTTTGGATAAAATCCTTCTTCGGCTTGCGGACAATATTGAGTCGCAGCGGGAATTTAGGTCCAAGGTTAAAGGAGCTCTTATCTACCCTGCGGTTGTCATTGGGGGAATGATTGTTGTAACGACAGTTATGATGATCTTCGTTATCCCCCGCTTGACCTCGCTTTACGGGGAGTTCCAGGCGGAGTTACCTATCGCAACCAAGATTCTTATTTCGGTTTCTGGGGGAGCGCAACGGTTTTGGTGGTTGTTCTTTTTATTGATTTTCGGCCTTGTCTGGGGATTTATTCTTTTTTCAAAGACACCCCTTGGGCGTTTTAGAGTTGACTCCTGGAAACTTAAAATTCCGATTGCAGGGAAACTGCAAAAGCAAATTTTACTCGCCGAGATGACCAGGACCCTTGGGCTTTTAGTTGGAGCGGGTATTGCAATTCTTGAAGGACTTCATATTGTCTCGGATGTAGTTAATAATGCAGTTATCGCAAAAGCCCTCGGCGGGGTTTCGCGCCAGGTTGAGAAAGGTTTTTCTCTGTCTTATTCACTATCTCAATCCCCTGAGGTTTTCCCGCCGATGCTCTTTCAACTAGTTGCAGTTGGAGAGGAGACGGGGAAGTTAGATGAGGGTTTGCTCAAAGTCGCAACGATTTTTGAGCAGGAGTCAGCGCAGTCGATTAAGGGTTTGACTGCCGCAATTGAGCCTTTAATTATGGTCGTTCTCGGAGTGGGCGTAGGCTTCTTGGTCATCGCCATAATCCTCCCCATCTACAATTTGACAAGCCAGTTTTAATAAGTTTATAGTGGAAATATGCTTCCTTCTGCCCAGCGCAAAGGCTTTACCTTAATTGAACTCCTCGTAGTCCTTGCTGTTTTGGGTGTTTTGGCTGCAGGCGTGGTCACGGCGATAAACCCAATTAAAAGAGTTAGACAGGCAAATGATGCAAAGATTAAGACGGATGTTGGGCAGATCTCTGGTGCTCTCCAAGGGCAATATACCCTAGACCAGGTCTACCCAAGCGCCTTGGGCGATCTTGTTACCAAAGGTGCTCTTAAGGTTATCCCTGCTCCGCCGGGTGGCGGCTCTTACAGTTATTCTATAAGTAGTCCTTGCTCTACCTCCTCCTGCGAAGCCGCAGTATCTTTTGCTCTCCAAGACCCATTGGTCGCAGGGAATGTCTGGTGCTGGAGATCGGCAACGGGAAGTGTAATTGAAGCTGCAAGCTGCGCGCCGTAATGCGAGGCAATTTACAATTGCCTCTTGACAGTGGTTTTTTAACCTGCTTACAATGGAAGTTGCAATGTCTTCTCCTGCCAAACACCGCCGTGGTTTTACGCTCATCGAGCTTCTTGTAGTTCTTGCTGTTTTGGGAGTCGTTGCTGCTGGTGTTGTGACTGCTATTAACCCTCTCAAGAGAATAAGGCAAGCCAATGATGCGAAGATAAAGAATGATGTTGGTCAAATTTCGACAGCCCTCCAAGCTTCATTTACGACTAATCAGCTTTATCCATCTGCATTAGGTGATCTGGTAACTAGTGGCGATCTTAAGGTTCTTCCAACTGTTCCAGGAGGAGGCGCGTATAGCTACGCCATAACTAACCCTTGTACGACTGCTTCTTGTGAGGCGGCAGTGTCCGCCGCCCTTCAGGACCCGTTGGTTGCGGGTAACGTTTGGTGCTGGAGGTCGGCAACAGGAGTTGTCGCTGAGGTTGCTTCCTGTAGTCCGTAAAGATACTCTCCCCTTGCTTTCGCGTCCATCTTTTCTGTAAGCTAATTTTAAGTTGTACCTTGTTTTAGCCATTTTGGGCCTTGTAGCTGGTTCCTTTCTAGGGATGCTCACTTTTCGACTTCCTCGAGGAAAAAAGCTCTCCGGCCGCTCGATTTGCGACGAGTGTGGAAAAAAAATCCAATGGCACGAGAATATACCAATACTTTCTTTTTTATTTCTTAAGGGGCGCTGCCGAGTTTGCAAAAAGAAGATCTCCGTTCGTTATCCGTTAATTGAAGGTCTAAGTGCCACATCCTTTTTAGCAATTGGGCATTTTTGGTCGAATATCATGCCCGAGCAATCGTTAATTTTTCTTCTTTTACTGGGGGTCCTGCTTTTGGGGCTTTTAGTAACCGACATAGTGTTTCGTATGTTGCCGGATGAGATGTTAATCCCTCTTCCTCTTTTTTCTTTTCTTAATCTTCTTTTTTCACCCTCCCCTACTCTTTTTACTAATCTTTTTTGGGGATTTATAGTCTTTCTGTTTTTTCTAGCAATTTACCTTTTAACGCGTGGGCGCGGCATGGGATTCGGAGACGTTAAGCTGGTATTTATTCTTGGGAGTCTTTTAGGATATCCAGGCTCTTTGGTTTGGATTTTCCTGTCATTTTTGACTGGAGCTGCAACTGGCCTCATACTGATAATATTAAAGAAGGCCAAGCGGAATTCACAGATTGCTTTTGGGCCGTATCTTATCTTTTCTTTTTGGGTAGCTCTTTTTTGGGGAGAGACTATTTATGAATGGTATCTTAACCTCTAAAGGTATGACCAGGACAGAAGTTCTATTTGTTGCTTCTGTGCTTTTAATTACTTGGACATTTGCGCTCTTTAATTTCCGAGAGGCCGAGATTAAGGCTCGGGATGTACAAAGAAAGAACGATCTTAAGCATATAGCCGCAGCCTTAAATGACTACCGTGGCAGTGTAAGAGGATACCCCATCTCCTCGGACGGCAAGATCTTGGCTTGTGGAGATAGCTTTAACAATCCTTGCCTTTGGGGGCAAAATCCAATTGTTGACCCTCAAGATCCCCAGAAACCTTACATTAATCCTCTACCACAAGACCCGAGTGCCGCGAGTGGTTATGACTATACTTACCTTTCCGATGGTCGCGCCTTTCAGCTTTACGCCTCTCTTGAAAGAAAGAGTGATGACGAATACAATGAGAGTATTGTTAAAAGAAGTCTTTTGTGCGGCAAGAAGATTTGCAATTTCGGCGTGGGCTCGAGTCAAGACCTGCCGTTAGATCGAGATTTAGAAAGCCTGCCCAATGAGTGATACAAGATTCAAGATACACGATTCACGATACGGCTTCACCCTAATTGAGCTTTTGATAGCAATAACCGTTATTGGGATTCTGTCAACTATTGGTTTTACAACTTTTAGATCCTCCCAGCAGCAAGCGAAAGATACGCAGCGCAAGAACGATATAAGGCAATACCAGCTTGCGCTTGAGAACTACGCGAGCAGCAATAACTCCTTTTATCCAAGTCGTACCACAGCCGGAGGAGTTTCCACAAAGACTACTCTGTGCACTGATTTGGGAAGCTTTATTTCAAGTTGCCCCGAAGATCCTGCAAACGCGGGGGACGAAACCTTTACATACCTTTATCAATCGGACGGAGCAGGTGGAGGTGCAGTTGGTGCAATCAAATGGGTTTTGTGGGGGAAAATTGAACGTAAACCTAATTATTGGGTTGCCTGTTCAAATGGAAAGAGTGGCGAGAAAGCACAGCAAGGATTTAGTGTTTCAGGAGGAGCATGCCCACTTTAATAGAACATAGAACAAAGAACAAAGAACAAAGGAGGAAGTCTATTCCCTATTCCCTATTCCCTATTCCCTGGCGTGGGTTCACGCTCATCGAGCTTTTGGTTGTGATTTCGATAATTGGTATTCTTATTGCTCTATCTGGAGTTGCTTTCCAGTCAGCGAGGGAGTCGGCAAGGGATGCCATAAGAAAGACTGATCTTGCGGATATTCGCTCGGCGTTAGAGGTTTATAGAACTGATTGCGGGACGTATCCCTCCTCTCTTACCTTCGGTTCTGCTCTTACAGGCGCAGAATCGTCTTGCTCGGGCAATGTTTACCATTCAAAACTTCCCCAAGATCCTATTTCTGCCTCCTACGCTTATAGATATACGCTAGCCGGCGGTGTTTATACTCTTTGTGCTCGGCTTGAAACCGGATCGGGAGACGCCGGTTGTGGAAGCTGTGGAGATGCAGTCTGTAACTACAAAGTCACGAACCCGTGACGCTGCGAGGGGTTACACTTTGATCGAGCTCATGGTGGGCTTAACAATCGCAGCTCTCCTTTTTCTTGTTGGGTACGGGGGTTACCGAGAATTTGTCAGGCGCCAAGCGCTCGACAATGCCTACAAAGAGCTTAAGAGCGATTTAAGGCTTACCCAGGAGCTTGCCATCTCGGGAGAGAAACCGAGCTCATGTACAGGCGCTTTATTTGGTTATCAAGTTGCCTTCAGCGAAAGTTTATATACGGTTTCTGCAAGCTGCGGGGGAAGTGTTACGATACGCACAAAATCCCTTCCAGGCGGTATTACACTCTCTGGGGCAAGCTCTATTATTTATAAAGTCATTGGCGAGGGAACAACCTTGACTGGAGATATTTCAATTACCTTGACCCAAGGGTCAACCGGCCGCACTCGGCAAATAAATATTAGCAAGAACGGAACGTTACAATGATAGATAATACACGATTCATGATTCATGATACACAAAGAGGCCAATCCCTCTGCAGGAAAGAGAGCCTTGGGCAGTCTCTCTTTGAACTCCTTATTGCTCTGGCCATTGCTGTTTTGATTGTAACGGGAATTGTCAAAGTTGTGACTCTCTCAGTTGCAAATTCTACCTTTGCTAAAAACCAGGCATCGGCAACGCGGTTTGGGCAAGAAGCATTTGAGTGGCTGCGGTCTGAAAAAGAGCGCGACTGGGATGCTTTCTCAAATCGAAGTGACGTGACATGGTGTTTACCTGCGGTCTCCTGGCCTAGCCAACCCGGCCCCTGTAGTGCTGATAATAAAATTTCTGGGACGCCTTTTACTCGGGAGGCAGCCTTGTCTACGCTAGACACAGACAAGATTCAAATTTTGGTCCGGGTTTCCTGGACAGATTCTCGAGGAGAGCATAGCTCCCGCATTGATAGTGTGTTTACGAATTGGTAAAGGACACGATGAAAGAAGTCAAAAATAGCGGAATATCACTTGTCGAGCTTATGTTTGTTGTCACAATCTTCGTAGTGGTCGCTCTTTTGATAAACCAAGTCCTCTTTGCTACCTTTAGAGGAAGCAGTAAAAGCGCAGTCGGGACAAACGTCAAACAGAATGCGAATCATGCTGTTGCCATTATGGATCGCGCACTCCACTCAGCAGCAAGCATTCTCTCTTGTAACAACAACATAGTTACTTATTTAAATTCCGAAGGAGTTACTACCTCCTTTTCTTGTGTTAACGTCGGGGATTCGGGTTATGTTGCCTCGGGAAGTGCGCGCCTCACAAGCCCGGATGTTACTGTTTCGTCCTGCAACATAACCTGTGAGGGAGAAGGTAGCCCAAACGCAGTAGTTATTGATATGACTCTGCGGCAAACTGGAGGCGCGGGTTTGCGACCGGAGGAAAAGGGAAGCTTCTCGGTCAGGACAAGGGTGTTGCTCCGAAACTAGTCCTGAGCTTGCCGAAGGATTGACACCCGAGCTGAGAAATTGTAAATTGGGATAGATGGTAAAGACTGCCC
>CAZLZK010000010.1:0-11177 GCA_964564005.1 uncultured Gammaproteobacteria bacterium | reverse complement strand
CCCAACGCGGCCAAGCCCTCCTCAATCCGAGTCAGCGAGGACAAGCTTTGCTTATTATTCTTCTGGTTATGGCAGTTGCCCTGACCATTGCCCTCTCTATTGCCTCGCGCTCAATTGCCGATATCACAATTTCCCAAAAAGAAGAAGAGGCGGCGCGAGCCTTCTCTGCTGCTGAGGCGGGTATTGAGCAAGCCTTAATCACGCAATTGGGAACAAGTGGGGGGCTTCCTGCAGGCGGGCAGTTTACGGCAACGATCACAAATCTTGCTCAGGGTGGGACCAATATTGTGGTCCCGCTTCTCTTGGCTTCTGCAGAGACGATTCCTATTTGGTTTGTTGCGCATGACGCAACAGGCGCGCTTGTCTGCAGCGAGGGCGGAGGTGGTGGAGGTGGAGAAGAGGCGACTGTTAAGGATTCCTTTACTGGCGGAGGTATCGAAACTTCAAATGCGACAGTTGGGCATTATGACGGCGGGGTTGGATATAGACGTAAGGCTTCTTCCTTCCAGGCATCTTCAACATATATCCCTACTGGCGCCGAATTCGAAGTTAACGATGTTCATGGAAACATGAATGGCGATACCAAAGTTCAAATTTGGACAGATTCCGGCGGTAAACCGGGGTCCCCTATTTCAAACGCTACATTTACTGCCAGGGATCCTAATAGAGGAGGCTACTTTGGCGGAACTTTCCCCACCCCGCCAACAGCTCAACTTGTTTCAGGAGCAAAATATTGGTTGGTTATGGAATCCTCGACCAGCAGGGGCAGTACATATTTCCACATTAAAGGCGCAACCTCCGGTGGTCTTCCGGACGGGATTAAAGGAGATGAAGGGAGCAGTTCTACGAGCTATTTTAATACATGGAGCGCAGATGTAAATCCCAATGAGCGAGCGAACTTTAAGATATATGGTATCGGGGAGGAAGGTGGGGAAGCTGATCCCCTTGCATGTTTTACTGGCAACACCGTCAAGTTTTGCTGGGGGGAATCTGGGACCTCGAGTTCCTCCTCAACAACCCCAGCTCTTGAGGCTAGTATTCTTTATACAACGAGGCCGGGAGATTATACGACCTCAAAGATTGCCAGAGGTGCGTATGATCCAAATGGGGGGCGCCGGCAAACCAATAAATTCGGAGCTTCGGACATAGGTTGCACTATCGGAGATAAAAATTTTGCTTTCGGGAAAACAATCACCCTAGATACTGATTTGGGAATCCCGACAAGCGTTAGCAGCCAACCAAATGGTTTGCAGCAAGCTCGAGTTCGTCTTCTTTATAATACCGATCGCTCCCACCCCCTAGGCCTTTCCGTTGCTTTTGCAGGTGATACTACTCTACCCAGACAGGGAACCAAGATTGAATCAATTGGGACAGCGGGAGGGGCCTCGCAAACGACGAGGAAGATTGAGCTTTACCAACTTTTTCCGGATTTACCCCCTGTTTTTGACTTTGGACTTTTTGCAGGGAGTGGAGGTTTAACTAAGTAATGGCGACATTTGGTCTCGATATAGGAACTCACTCAATTAAAGCGGTGCAGCTTGAGAGACGAGGCGCGCAATTTGCGCTTCTTGCTGCCGGAATAACCTCGGCTCCGAAGCCCGGAGTTGCCTCAGATAGTGATGCGGATCTGGCAGTTGTTGCAGAAGCTGTTAAAAAACTAATTTCCGATACCAAGATAGCAGCAAAGACCGTCAATATTTCTCTTCCCGAAGCACTTACATTCACTAGGCTTATAGAACTTCCCTCTTTAACTGACCAAGAGGTTGCCTCTGCAATCTCTTGGCAGGCTGAGCCTTATGTTCCGATACCAATAACTGAGGCAAGTATTGACTACCAAATAGTTGGGCGGCGGGCGGAGCAACCGAACCAGCCGGGCACGGTCCAGGTCCTTTTGGTCGCTGCTCCCAAAGCAGTTGTTGCTAAGTACACGAGGGTCGCGACTCTTGCGGGTTTAACCTTGGGAAATGTTGAGACAGAACTCCTTTCGCTTGCCCGCGCTTTAGCGCCGGCTCAGGGAACTATAATGATTGCTGATTTAGGAGCAACCTCAAGTTCATTCGGGATTGTACGGAATGGCCAGCTTATGGTAAGTCGCTCCATTGCAACAGGAGGAGTTGCCTTAAACCGCGCCCTCACGACAGCGTTGGGGATAAGCCCCGCACAAGCAGAGGAGTATAAGAAGACATATGGATTAAGTCGGGAGCTCGAGGGAAAAATAAAGACTGCTCTTGCTCCTGTATTGACATCTCTCCTTGACGAGATGAAGAAACTGACTCAGTTTTACAAAACAGAACTTAAAAGCGAAGATTCTGTAATAAGCGTTATTCTCTCTGGCGGGGTTTCGGGAATGCCAGAGCTTATACCCTTTGTCACTGAAAACCTCAGTATTGAAACTACA
This sequence comes from uncultured Gammaproteobacteria bacterium, assembly GCA_964564005.1. Taxonomy (GTDB): domain Bacteria; phylum Patescibacteriota; class Microgenomatia; order UBA8517; family UBA10165; genus CAZLZK01. The sequence goes on along the minus strand of CAZLZK010000010.1, from coordinate 8,779 downwards.
CTTGGTGATCCTTTTCTCAAGATTATTAAAGACGAAAGGATAACGAAATCTGTTGAAGCCTATATTCCCCTTTATGGTACAGCAGTAGGCCTTGCGCAGAATATCTAAAATGGCGGCTATGAAGGAAAGCTTGTCTTCGAATAAACAAAGTTTGTCTTCGATTAAAAAAATAGGTGGGATTAATCTTTTGCCCCAAGAAATGCGCGTTCCGGGGCGATTCCAGTTGATGTCTCGCTTTCTGCGCCAAGGGAGCTTTGTTGTTTTGGGGGTTTATATATTCGTCTTAATACTTCTTCTTATTACCTCTTATCTTTTCACACGCGAAGAAAGAATGCTTCGAGCGAAAAATGCTTCGCTTTCCCAGGAGGTAGAGAACTTTAAAAATAAGGAGGGACTCCTTGCGATTCTTAAGAATAGGGCAAGATTAGCCCAAGTCGTTTTTACAAAGTCACCTCAAATACGAGACAACCTTATTGACGACATAATTGATACCTTTTCTTCAGGGACCCAAGTTTCCGAGATCTCTTCCGAGAGTGGGTTGACCAATGTTACGGCCGTTGCACCAAACTCTCAGGAAACAAAAGAGATCTTTGCTAAATTGCAAAACCTAGAGAGTTCCCAAATTATCTTAAAGACCTTATCGCTCGAATCTACTGGAGGTTATTCTTTTTCTTTGGAGGTTAAATAAGCGAAGCTTGGTCTTCGACTAAAGCGAAGCTTGTTTTTCGCAGACTCAAAATGAGAAGATTGCCCGTAGTCCCAACTCGGTACAAGAGCTTTGTTTTGCCAGCCTTGGCATTCCTAATCTTGTTACTCTTGACCATAACACTTGGTCGCGCTATCGTGGGGGGAATCTTTGCTACCCGTGCTAATATTTCCCAACTTAAGAAAGAGGGAAAGATCTTATCAGCAAAACTCGATACGCTATCTTCACTAAATCAGGATGAGATGGCTCGCGCTTCGCAAAACGCAATTGCGGCCATCCCCTCTGAGAGCTCAACTCTTTTTGCAGTTGCCTCCCTTCGCGAGCTTGCAAGGGCGCGGGATTTAGAATTGGGAAGCCTTCGAGTTGCCGAAATTGCGGATCTTGAGAAAGGCGGGGTAAAAGCTGTTGAACTTCAATTTGATACCCAAGGAGGTTTTTTCCAAACACTGGGGCTTCTCAATGACCTTTCGGGAACTGCTCCGCTTCTTCGAGTTTCTAAAGCTAAATTTAATGTGAGTGGTGGCTCTTCCTCAACCAAGTTTACAGTTATTTCTGCCTGGGGGAGTTTGCCCAAGACCGTTGGGAAAATTACGGATCCACTGGAGACTTTGACCGCGTCCGAGCAGGAGCTTTTAGGAAGACTCAACAATCTTCGTCGTCTTTCTGGAGCACCGACTGAAGCTTCTCCGCCTCAAGGACGCACCAACCCATTTGCGTTCTAGACTGCTTCTTCGATACGAAGTCAAGCTTCGCTTAATTGTATGCTGATACTCTTGTTGTCGACAATCGCCCGGGTTCGGGCTAAGGCCCGTATTGCCCTTATTGTGCGACCGCCTTTGCCGATCAGTATCCCCATTAAATCCTTTGGAGGTTTGATTATATAAACTTCTAAGCCCCCTGATTCGGTTTTCTCAATTGGCACCTTTTTGCCGGTAATTTGTTCAACTAAAAATTCAAGAAGTTCTTGCATGATAACTCGTTGACCAGTTAACTTGCCAACTTGCTAACTAGTTGTCTTACAACTTGCGTCGGCTGTGCCCCTTTCCCTACCCAATCCTGAAATGCCTTTTTATCAATGATCAACTTATCTTCAGTTGGGTGCCAATGGCCGATCTGGTCAACAGTCGCGCCATCACGCTTCGAGCGCTTTTCGGTCACAACAATTCTATAATGCGGTTCGTGCTTCTTTCCGGTTCGACTTAATCTGATTCTTAGCATGTTGTGGATTTTACCACGAAGTCAGCTTCTCAGGCAAACCCTAGCCTTTCCTTTCTTCCCACCTCTTTAAAGCTTCGGTTGCAGCGCTTTGGGTTGCGATTTGTTTACTTGGCCCCGATCCTTGAGCGTAAGGCTTTCTATCAACCAAAACCTCAACTGTAAACTCCTTTGCATGGTCCGGCCCGGCCGCCTCAATTAACTTGTAAGTTGGGGCCGCAAGACCGTTTGCTTGAACAAACTCTTGAAGCCTGCTTTTGGGGTCTTTAAGTGGAGATTTAACAATGTCGGGGAGTTTCTTAACAATGAAAGTTTCGATAAATTTTTTTGCAGCGTCTATCCCCTGATCAAGAAAAATCGCGCCGATCAGAGCCTCGACTGTATTTGCGAGAAGACTTCTGTTTTGCCTTCCTCCACTACTCTCTTCGCCTCGGGAAAGATAGAGAAGCTCACCCAAAGAAAGTTCCTTGGCAGTTCCAGCAAGGGATATGGTGTTAACCAATCTTGATCGAAGTGCGGTTAAATGTCCCTCGTCTTCGGTTTTAAAATGCGAAAAGAGATTTTCGGAAACAACAAATTCCAACACGGCGTCCCCCAGAAATTCCAGCCTCTCGTTTGATTCTTTTTCCTTTGAGTTTTCGTTAAGATATGAACGGTGAATAAACGCTCTGTGTAAAAGATCTTCGTTCTGGAAAGCAACCCCGATTTTTATTTGAAGTTCCAGAAGGTTAGTCTTGGACATAATTTTCTGCAAGTTCAATGAGCTCTCCTACTGTTTTTATATCAGTGAGCTCCTCAGGGGGAATGTCTATTCCCAGGTCTTGTTTAAAAGTTTCGAGAAGATCACTGAAGGAGGCTGGCTCAATTCCCAAGTCTTCTTTAATGCTTGCCTCCTCCTCAAGATCGGCAACATCGAGGCCTACACTTTGAGCTATGGTTTCTTTAATTTTCTCTCTCATTTCGAGTCCTCGAGAAACAAGCTTTGCTTATCCAATTTCTCCTCTTTGACTATTGTACCCAAAACACCGTTTACAAAGGAAGGGGAATTTTCACTCCCTAGTTCTTTCGCAAGCTCAACCGCCTCGTCAATTATTACTTTGACCGGTTCTGTTTTTTCTATCGCAAGTTCATAAGTTGCCAAGCGCAGTATTGCAAGGTCGGTTTTATTTAGTTTTTCCAAGGGCCACTCGGGAGCAGTTTTGGTAATTAAAGGATCAATCGTTTTTGTTGCGCGCAAGATCTTTCGAGTCTGTGGGTCTATAGGCTGGCTTTTATTAAAAGTTACTGCGAAAAGTTGCTGGACTATTTTTTGCCGACGCAGATGGCGAGGGTCATTTTTGGCTTTCATTTTTGAGTTTTCGAGAAAACAAGGTTCTCGCCGCAGGCGAGGTCCTTATTAAGCTTTGCCTGAGTTATGGTTCCTACCTGAGTTATGGTTCCTACCTGAGTTATGGTGATAGCCGCAGTGAGGACAAACAACATGCGGTCTTTTGAATTTCTTGCAAGATGGACAGCGGACAAGGGTGGGAAGAGCGAGCCTTCTGTTTCCTCGGCGTCTGCCGGTTCTACCTTTCGTATGCTTTTTCTTAGGCAATGGTGTCATGCTAAGCTTGAGTGTAGCATAGGTATGAAAAGTATCAAAGTATCAAAGTACTTAAAGTATTGAAAAGGCATGCGTCGCGCAAGATACACTCCTACATGGGGGTGTATAATAAAGAGGCGGTGGGAAAAGGGATCAAAATCATTCTTGGAAATGTAAAGCTTGAGGCGGAATTGAATAACACAAAAACCGCCGAAGCAATTTTTAAAGCACTTCCTATTGAAGCTACGGCAAATACCTGGGGAGAAGAGATTTATTTTGGAATTCCGGTTAAGCCTCAGGAGGAACCAGACCGCGAAGAAGTCGAGGTTGGCGATTTGGGGTATTGGCCGCCGGGAAATGCCTTCTGTATCTTCTTCGGCCGCACCCCCGTTTCAACCTCGGATAAACCCCGTGCTGCATCAAAAGTGACTGTTGTCGGGAAAGTTCTAGACGATGTATCACCCCTCAGGAGAGTTGGAGACGGACAGAGCATTAAGCTCCAAAAGCTTTCTTAGATTACAGGAATTGGCCTTGCCACTTTTCTGGCAATTATTTCATACCAGTTCCGCGGGAGACTTTCAAGGCGCAGGAGATCCACCGCCTGACACATGTAGTTACTTAACTCTTTTAGTGTAAATGTTCTGGGAAACTCGAGATCTCTGCAGAATCCCTCAATAAACCTTGGGTACTTCGCTATGGCCTTTAGGGCTTCTTTGTACAACTCAACAACCCTTGTGTGTGTCTTGAGGATTTGAAACCCAGTGTCAGTGAGCATTTGTTTGTATTCATCAGGGGTCCGATAGGGTAAGGTTTTAACCTCTCTATTGCGGCCTGCTCCAGTAAGCCTTATTAGATGTAGTTTCCACTCGCCGTACCCACGAAGAGAACTACCAACGTCCATCGCGATAGATGTAAATGCACTGGTTACCGAGATGAGGCCCTCTTCCTTTGCTGCTCTCCACATTGCGGCCAGGACACTTCTTTGTTCTCCCTCCTCCTCTATTTCGTGTATAGCATCATGGCAAGTTACAAGATCAGCTCCTTGGGGGAACTCGTCGGCCACGAGTCTGTCGGCCTCTTGGCCATATCCCACGATGTAGTGAACTGTGACGTTTGAACTAGGAAGCGTTCCCTCGAAAGCTCTTCTTATAGAGTCTTCATTGGGATCAATCCCTACGCTTTTCCCCTTCTTTTTGCCCTGGGTGTCAGCTGTTTGAACTAAAAGCTGGGGGATGAGTCCTGTGCCAGTGGCGACATCAAGGTGGAAAAAGTTGTCCGGTAGGCTTTCGAACAGCTCGTCGACAACAACCTGGTTGGCTTGTCTATATGTGTCTATTGCCGCAAAGTGACCGTAGTGAAGGTCCTTATCAGGTACGGAAGGTTCTACCCCAACTCTCTCAGAAGTCATGGCAATTATATAGCAGAGTTTGTTGCTACAGTCAAGAATTTGATTGACATAACAAAGTTGGGTTGCTATATTGCTGGCATGAGAGAGCGAGCGCGGGCGCTGGGGGTGGAACTTGAACGGCGCCCGGCCGAGAGGGTTGTTATCACAGGTTTTGCTCAAAGAACCCCTCTTGGTAGTACGGAAGAAACATGGCAGAAGCTTTTAAGAGGAGAGAGTGGGATTAAGGGACTCGATGTAGGAAATTTTCGAACTAATATAGGGGCTCCAGTTCAATTTAATCCGGAAGAGTACTTCGAGACACGGGAGTTAAAGCAATTTTCTAGAGTTTCCGCTATGGCTATTGTTGTCTCCAGGGAAGCTTTGGAAATGTCTGACCTTTTGGGGCCGGGCGGTAAGCTTGATGCTAACAAGGCAAGACCGGATAGGGTGGGGTCTTGGATTTCAAGCGGGATTGCTGCAACCTATAAATTGATTGATGTCCACGAAACGATTCATACACATGGATCTCGTCGCGTGAGTCCGTTCTTGGGACTCCAGACATTCCCCGAGCAAATTAACGGTCAAGTATCAGTTGCTCTTGGTAATAGCGGTTGGGGCGGAAACACGATTGAGGCGTGTGCAACGGGTGCATCAAATATTGTCGAGGGAGCAAGGACTCTTAGGCTTGGAGATGCAGATATCGTCATAGCTGGCGGTTTTGAAGAGCCCTTGACTGAGCACGGCGATGTTTCAATTGGAGTTTTTGCCGCTATGCGGGCTGTCTCGGCAAGGAACGATGAGCCCCAAAGGGCAAGTAGACCGTTCGATCGCGACAGGGACGGGTTCGTTTTGGGTGCAGGAGGGGGTGTCGTTATTCTTGAGAGGTTGGATCATGCACTGGAGCGGAGAGCCACGGTTTATGGTGAGCTATTAGGATTCGAAAAATCAATGGATGGTTATGACCCAACAGAACTTAATCCCCGCAGAGTCGCCAAGACTATCGCCCAAACAATTTATGACAAAAGGACAGGACTCTTTCGTCCGGTTGATGCGATTTTTGCCCATGCCACATCCACAAAGATCGGTGATACGAAGGAAGCTGAGGCACTTCGATTCGCCTTTGGTGACGAGCTAAAAGATATTCCAATAACCGCAATTAAGTCGATGCTTGGACACCTTGCCGGAGGAGCTGGAGCGGTTAATGCTATTAGCGCAATACAAGCAATACGTGATGGGAAGATGCCGGCAATTGCGAATCTTGAGACCCCAGGTGAAGAATTCTTAGATTTAAATTTAGTGCGGGGGCGAGCCCTGGAAAAGCGAATAGATAATGTGCTTGCTACAGCATATGGGTTTGGCGGTTATAACGCAGTTTTGCTACTAGGGAGATTTCAGGGTTAGCTCCTTAACAACCGGTCTGCAAGTTTTCTATCTATCAGTATTGCACTGATACCACGAATCTCTGCCACTTCGCGCTCGCCTACTTTAAGGCGCGCATTACCAACGAAGCTCCATTTGCCCCTTCCGGTAATTTCTCCAGAGACGGTGATCGCTTCGCCCGGCCGTACAGCCCTCTTAAAAACTATTGGGCCTGTAATTCCTTGGAACAATGGTATCTTTTCTCCAACTCCAGCATTGCCCAAAGCAATAAGGCCCAGTGTCTGCGCAGCTGCCTCAATCATTTTGTGGCCAGGGAAAACTTTCATACCGACCGGGTCCGCGAAATGGCCCTCGCAATGCCTGGTGTTTATGATCAAATGCCCCGTGCCATGGTTCTCGTCTTCAATTTTGAATGTGTCTACATAAATTGCGTCGTTGCCATACCATTTTGACAAGACGATTCGTGCGTGATATCGCGATGGAGCTTCGGGAGTCATTTTAACTTGTCATTCCTCCGTCCACATTAAGAACTTGGCCGGTAATGCCCGAGGCGCGGTCGGAAACGAGAAAGAGGACAGCGTCAGCTGCCTCTTCTGGGGTAACTGATCTACCCAGTGGTACGCGGGACAAGATTTTTCTTCTCTGCTCTTCTGTAACGTGGGCGGTGAGATCGGTTTCGACAAATCCCAAAGCCACCGCGTTTACGCGTATCCCGCGGCTCCCATATTCTTGGGCTACAGCTCTTGTAAAACCCTCAAGCCCTGCTTTGGATGCGGCATAATTGGCTTGGCCAGGATTTCCCATTTGCCCGGCCACACTTGAGATGTTAATAATTGACCCTGAGTTTCTTCTCATGTATCGCAGGACAGCCCTTGTGACCAAAAATGCTCCCCTCGCGTTAGTATCTAGGACTAAATCCCAGTCCTCCTCGGACATTCGTATAAGCAGGCTGTCTTTGGTTAGTCCAGCGTTGTTAATAAGGATGTCTATTCGCCCAAATTCCTTAACAGTCGTTTCAGCAATAGCCCTGGCTGTACTTTCTTCTCTTACATCGCCTGGTATCCAAATCGCCTTTTGCCCAAAGGATTCGACCAAAGATCTGACCTCAGCCACCTGCTCCCTACTTTGTTCCCTTGAGTTGAGCACAATATTTGCACCGTGGTAGCCGAGTTTCAAGGCAATCGCTCGGCCTATACCCCGCGAACTACCAGTAACAATTGCGACTTTGCCCGAAAGGTCTATCTCCTTCCCTCCTGTTAATTCTGGGCCAGCTCCCGCACGCAATTTTTCGGAGGCACCCATATCTTTCCGGTTTCGGCAGAGGATATCATTATGCTTTATGCTAGTCAAGCAGGGTTAGGAGGATGTTGTTATTACAAAAGGATTTACTTGAGGCCGAGAGAGATTGCAGAGGTTTTTGGGTAAATCTTACTTAAGGGCGTGAGGATCCTCCTACTCCTCCAGGCGGAAGACCGGGATCACCATACAAAGCTTGATTTACCTCTGCTATAACATTGTCTGCCTGAAGACGCTGTTCTGGATCAAGGAGTGCCCTTTCTGAGTCTTTAAGCATTGCATAGATGGCCAGGTTCCATATCTCTGTGTTTGTAAGGTCCCCATAGTGGGCATTCCTGTGTCTTTCCGCGATCTCCAGCACATCTTTAAGGCTTTGGGCCGGGTCAATACCCTTGCCTATTGTTTCTTTAGAATTCATAGCCTCTATTATACCCCGCTAATGCAAATTTTAGGCTTAATTCGGTGCGATTTCTTCTTTTTTGGCAAGGAGTTCTTGGATTTTAGGGTATTTCGGAAGATCCTTAATGAGCGTTTCTACTGCACTTTGGGCCTTCTTTATTAAAGCAACATCGGAGAAAGATGCGATTTTAAGTTCTGGAAAGCCGTGCTGGGCTGTTCCGTAAATCTCTCCTGGACCGCGAAGTTTAAGGTCAAGCTCCGCAAGCTGCCGGCCAGACATTGTTCTCTCCATTGCACGAAGTCTCGTCAAAACTTTTTCAGATTGAGACTCAGTAAAGAAAAGACAATAAGATTGTTTTGTTCCCCTCCCCACTCTACCGCGGAGCTGATGAAGCTGGGCAAGCCCGAAGCGCTCTGCTCCCTCTATCATCATTATTGTTGCATTAGGCATGTCGATACCGACCTCAACAACGGGAGTGGCAACGAGGATATCTATTTTTCCCTCCCGCATCTTTTGCATAATCTTTTCTTTCTCTGCTACTTTTAATCTTCCATGAAGAAGTCCTAGTTTAAGGTCCGGGAAGACTTCTTTTGAAAGCCTTTTAAATTCGGCGTTTGCGGCTTTGACCGATTTCATCGTCTCAACTTGGGACTCCTCGATTATCGGGCAGACGATGAATGTTTGCTCTTCGGTGTCTTTAACATGTTTTCTGATCCAGTCATAGGCAGCTTTCCGTTTTTGGGCAGGGACGGTCCATGTTTTTATCGTAATTCGGCCCACTGGCAATTCGTCTAAAGTTGATAAATCCAAGTC
>CAZLZK010000009.1:19792-22302 GCA_964564005.1 uncultured Gammaproteobacteria bacterium | reverse complement strand
TAGAGAACGTGGCCTGGATCCAAGCAGCTTAAAAATCGAGTGGTTGTGGGGAACGTCCCGTGGCACTGGCCCGAGTCAATAATCTTGCAAAAAATATTGGTTGATGCTAAGTTAAATTAGATGGAAAAACTGCCCAAAATTTTCTTCGGACTTGTTACTTGTTACTTGTTACTTGTTACTGTTGTCCCTACCGCTTCTGCCGCAAATTTCGACACAACTCTTGAGCAATTCCAAAGCGGGCTCGGAGACTCTAACTACAACAAAGAGTCGTTTGATTTTCAATCGCTTATCGGGATAGGAGGGGGATTAATTACAATGCTTGCCGGCTGTCCTTCGTCTGGCTGTCCGGCAGAACTCCAGCAACAAGGTGGCGCTGTCCAAAAACTTGGAGATACGATAGCAAACCTTTATTCGATACCCCCTGCATCCGGCGTCTATTATGCCTCTGATGTCATTAAAAGACTTAATCCCGTCCGGCCGGCATACGCACAGGGCGTAGGGTTTTCCGTGCTTGATCCATTCCTTGCTGCCTGGAGAGCTGTTCGAAACTTTGTCTATGTACTCTTTGTTATCGGAGCCGTCGTTCTTGGCTTTTCGATAATGTTTAGGACAAAGGTCTCTCCGCAGGCAGTAATGACTATCCAAACAGCGCTCCCCCGTTTAGTCGTCGGTCTTTTATTGGTCACCTTCTCTTATGCAATTGTCGGATTCTTAATAGATTTAACTTATGTTTTTATGGGCGCTTTGATTTGGGGGCTTGGTGCCGCAAATCTACAAAATTACGACGCGACAAGATACTTTAATGAGTACGTTAATGCCGGATTTTACGAGACAGTTGCTTTTACAATTGGGCGAGGCGCTGGAGGCGGCTGGGACGCAATCCGCGGGGTTTTAACTGCCAATATTGGAATAGGTGTAGGGGCAGCGGTTGGCGGAATCTTGGCGGGTTTCTTGGGTTTCCTTCTCGGCCCTGGGGTGCTTGTTGCGCTCATTCCTATTATCCTGGGGCTAATAATCGCCTTCGTTGCTTTCTTAATTCGAATTATTTTTACTCTCGCCAAAGCTTATCTTCTTCTCCTCATCCATCTTATCTTTAGCCCGCTTTTTATTCTTTGGAGTACCCTATCGGGTCGCGGAATATATGAAGGGTGGCTAAAGGGCGTTCTGTCAAATCTTCTGGTGTTTCCTGCTGTAGGACTGATAGTCTTTCTTGTCGATGTCCTTATTGCCCAAATAAACCCAAGTAGGGGTGTCATCTGGGGACCTCCCTATCTCGGCCGTCATGGCGATGTCTTAACTGGAATGATTGCTTTGGGGGCAGTCATCCTTATTCCCCAAATTCCTGATATAATAAATCAGTTCCTGGCTATACGTATGCCTAGAATAGAGGGTCCAGCAGGATTTGGTCAACGGTTTAGGCCACTTGGTGAATATGCAGAGAAAACTATACCTACGAGGTTTAGGGGCGGCACAGCTGGTGGGGCAATCGGCGGAGCTAGGCAAGAATGGGGAAGTTTTTTGCGAACGTTGTTGAGACGCTAGACTCTGATAACTGCTTCATTTCTTTTCCCCGCGTCTCTCAAGTCCCCTATCCTTTATGAAAGCCTCAGCGTTTGTCTGGATGTTTTTGATTTGTTCGGAACTTAGGCCGGCTTCCGTTAGTACATTCTTAAGCCTTGTCCTCCTACGCTCCGCCGGCCCTACCTCAATTACAGCCCCATCGGCCAAAAATCCAAACGCCTGCATTGCCTTGTCCGCGTCGGACTGATACGCGTTAGTTATCGCCGAGATTATGACAACCTCCATAAGCCACCTTTTCAAGCGTTTGACAACCTGTTTATCGAAATCAAACTCGCGTGGGTCATCTCTCTTGACTTCGTTTCCCTCATCGTCCCTGCCGTTTGCCTTCCACTCGTCGAATTCGGGCTTCAGCTCCTCATCAATGTATTTAACATTATCCGCAACCCATTGTTGGAATTCCCCACCATGAATAGAGCACCCTGTAATGCCTTTATCTATTGATTTCCATACTTCCCTAACTGTATTTACGTTAAATAGGTCTTCGGCTGAGAGCGGCTCCGTAAGTACAGGCCAAACACCCACCTTCTCCCTCACTAGGTAGATAGCCAACTCCATAAATCTAAACCAAAAGGCGTTTATAGAGACTTTGTCCAAGGGCAAATCTCCCATCTCTACCCCTTCACGGAAGAGTTCTCCGAAAGTCTTCGAACTTCGTGTCAACTCACTGTCTATATTGCCTATGTGGAGCATGTCTGGAAAGCCCACAAGGAGATGTTCCGGCATCCTGCGCGTTATAGCATGGGAGCCTGCTTCTTGACTCTCGCTTATTTTTTCTAAGAACATTACGACGTCTGCCATGTGCGGCCGGCGATTTCTCGTATCTTTTCTGGTTGTTGAGAGGACATGAAATATGTCGGCCCAATCAGCTGAAACCGCTCTGCCCCACGCCCCTCTATTTCGCCCAAGATAGTCAAACCAAGCATCAAGGC
>CAZLZK010000009.1:5005-19782 GCA_964564005.1 uncultured Gammaproteobacteria bacterium | reverse complement strand
CATCATGCGGAAAACTCTCTCTGCTATTAGCATAGTTGCTACCTCGCTGTCAGCCTTGGCCAACCCTTCAACTGTTTCTTTTGCATCTTCTAAGGATATTGTCCGCCCTTTTCTCGCTGCATCTTCAACCATCTTTGCCGCCAATTGCCCCTCAAGAGTAGAATCACGAGTCATCTCTGCTATCCAATCAATTGCTTTCTTATAATCCTCAGCTTCCTTCTGTGGGACGGCGAAAATCTTCTTCGCGGCGTAGTTCACAAGGTTTTTAAAGTTCTCACTCTTCTCCTTGTCCTCACTCTTCTCCTCCTCTCCCATCTCCCAATTTTCATTTGCTCTCCTTTGAAGGGCATCTCGTAGTCTCTTTTGCTCACCCGTAAGATCCTCATATTTTGCCAGCAATAGTTTGCGAGGAAGTCGCAACGGTTGTCCTTTCTCGTCAATTAATTCTCGTCCCTCTTCATCAGTTAGTGGTTTCCCCTTAAATTTGTCGAACTTTTCTCCATACTTGCCGGGGAGATTGGGGTTGGAAATGAGGTAGTAAAGAACACACTTCCGCTCGCTCTCGTCATCTATATCAACTCCCCCTTCGCCCAACCAGTAAAGGAGTCTGAATGCCTCCTCTGCCTTAGTCCCCAGTGCTTTCCCTCCTTCGAGCGTTGGCAGCAACCTAAACAGATCCCGAAACTGAAGAACTGAAAAGACATAATATAAATCGGGTAGCTTTGTCATCTTTGTCATGCTACTGTAGGCTTCGTTGTAATAGTAGTAAGCAAGAAAAAGCCTCTTTCTTAGTTCAACTTCATCTGCTAGCTTCTTGATTCGTTCCCTTTGCTCTCTTATCTGCTCGGGACTTAAGCTCGCCGGAGTGCGAGTAACCTTTTTCCTTTCTCTAAAGAGAATTCTCCCTATCTCTCGATCAGCTGAACCATGTAGCTTGGCCCATTCAAGTCCATGAACAATAAGTTCCCACCCTCCGCCTTTAACCCGCCGGCCCACATCACGGCCTAATTCATTTTTAAGCTGATCTCTTATCTTCATATAGTCTTTATTAGACACTGTTGCTTTTAATAAGTCGGGGTGGCCCCTAAGAGGATCAAAAGCATCGCCAATAACTTCTGTCCTTATCTCAACAAGCCCTGCTCGTTGGTAATCTGGGTTGTCTTTGAAAATTGGGTTTAGCGCGTTGGTTAGCACACGAACCCGATCTTTTATTGTCCCGAGTGCGTAAACAAACACAGTGGTGATGTCAGGTGAATAAAGAACCGCCTCATCATCCTTCATGGCCCCTCTCATCTCGGCCCACAATTGTGGAGTATCCGCTCCCCTTATGCGACCCAGTAACTCAGAATTCATCAGTATCGCTTCCTCTTCTGGACTTCGCCGCTTAAGTGTTTCCTTTTCAGGCCCCATACGCGGCGTGGCATCCAAGCCAGACCCCCCCGAGATCGGGTGCTCTAAGATAAATTTCTCAAGGGCTGCGGGTCCAGCTGCACGCGCTTCTTTAATTGTTCTGTGTGTTTGGGCTTGCGCGACCGCCCGGCTTACTTGCGCTTCGGGGGAGGCACTACCTCCTTCTTTTCCTATTTCGTTCATAGCAAATCTTCAAGTAACCAAAATTTAGTTTAGCACATGCTCCAACACAATTTCACCTCTTGCAACCATTAGGGTTTTGTGCTTAATTGACAAATAGAGGTTGTGTTCCCCATTAGAGAGTTACACCTCTAACGGGGGCCCGTGAGATGTTAAAAACTATCTCTCTGGGCAAGGAACCGGGTGTAAATCCCGGGCTGTGCCGCAACTGTGACCCCACTTCGCGTAAAGCTACGCGGGGCGAGGAAGCCAGAAAAATAACAACCTTCGGCCAAAGGCCGAGTATCCCGTGCAGGAGAAAAATGGCTATTTCAGAACAAGAATTACGCTTCGTCCCCGACTTAGGCTGCCGCTATCTTGAAGAACGCGATGCTTCCATCAGAGATAGAATTACAGTCACTTGCTTAACGAAAACTCCCGAAGGTCTACTTGTTGACCCGGAAACAGGAACGCCTCTCAAGGAGATGCTCTCTTTATTTACGGGAGTAGACCAGGCCGAGGATAACGCAAACACAAAAATTGAAGAAAAAGTCGGGTTGAGTGAAAATATCGTACTTTGGTGGAGTCCTCCACACCCTTTAAGGTCAAAAGAATCAAGAATAAATCTTTTCGTCACTTATGAAGGGGGCGAACTTGAAGAGGTATTGCCCCAAGCCACAAGAGCGCTTGTTAACAAAGAAAGGGCCCTGCAAAGAATAAGAGAAAACAAGAGACTAATTTTGCTTTTTGCTCTTCCTAGTAAACATCAGGCTGAAGAATGCTTAAGGATAGCTCCGCAAATTGCCGCTCTTAACCCTCAAAATCCAGCCATTAGGTCAGCAGAAGATTTAAGAAACAATCCCCTCCTTATTCCTGCTGCAACCCAGTATTGGGTAAACGTTGCCAGTGAATTTATCAAATTTGAAGACCCCGAAGTTTGGGAAAGAATAAAAAATGGCGTTGTGTTTGCAATGCGAGAAGCAACCAACAAGCTTTCTATCAAATTCGCACAAAAACACTCGATACTTATTAGGGAAGTTCAAACAAGACCTTCGTTGCGGAATCTTCTTGAATACAAAATTAGAAAATACGCAGAAGAGATGGATATTAGATTAAAACAAGCTAATAAATCTTGTCCAACCGGTTTAATTGCTTTTGACTTGTATCACAACTTAGCGACTCTTTCTCTGCTATTCCTTGTTGGAGAAAACTCACAAAAAATCACATGGACACAAGGGGTTTGCTCAATATGCCACAAAAATACACTAGTCGGAGACTGCAAGTTTTGTGAGAGTTGTGCAAAAAAGCTCTAGTAGCATTCTTCCCCTTCTTGTGAAATTAATTATGAGTTGCAAAACCTCCTTCATGTGCTAATTTGAGTAAGAACAAGTTTTACCTGTCCATGGAACAACACGCAGTCCCTCAACACATCTCAAGTTACGAGTTTCGTTTGGTCGGAGACATGACCCTCAAGCAATTTTTTCAGCTTGCTGGAGGAATTGTCGTCTCTTTAATTTTTTACGCCTCGCCCCTTCCCGGATTTATCAAATGGCCGTTTATTCTTCTCTTTGCACTCACTGGGGTTGGGCTAGCATTCCTACCTTTCGAGGAACGGCCTCTCTCAACCTGGTTTTTCGCCTTCATTAAAGCAGTTTACTCGCCCACCCAGTATACGTGGAAAGAAGATAGCGCAGAGGAGATTTTCTCAAAAAGTACTACCCCACAAATACCGGTCGTTGTCGCCCCTCAGGGCGAGAAGCGTGCCCAAGAGTATCTTGCAAAAGTTCCCCAAACTCGGGTCCTCGAGGCTTTCGAGGCGGGCGAGAAAAACTTTTTCGGAAAAGTGGCGAGTCTTTTCCAAACCGCGACCTCGCCAGCCCTGTTTGCGGGGCCGTTCGGCGAACCAGAACCTACTCCACCCAAGCCCCCAATGTCTATTCCCGTGGTCGAACCTGTTAAAGTAGAACCCATCCACCCCCCCATGCCTGCCGCGCCGCTACAACAAGCCGTTTACCAACCACAGCCGGTAGCTCCGGTTTTCCAGCCCGCCGGGAGAATCCCTCTTCCCGGCGCCCCGGCAACGTTTACCCCAGAAGCGGCTCCCCCCGCTGCCTCAGAACAGCCTAACACGGTTGTTGGGCAGGTTTTAACCCAAGAAGGGAAGATAGTCGAAGGAGCAATCCTTGAGATACGCGATTCTGATCGACGGCCGGTCAGGGCTTTAAAGACGAACAAGGTCGGTCATTTCCTTTCGGTTACACCCCTTAGAGACGGCACCTATGAGATAGAAACAGAGAAAGAAGGGTTAACTTTTGACAAAGTAACGTTTACGGCGTCGAGTCTAATAATTCCACCAATACAGATCAGGGCGAAAGGCGGAGGGGAACTTGCTAGCTAGTTCGCTTGTTAACTTGTTGGGGAAACAACAGCAAGATAGCAAGTCAGCAAGGTAACAAGTTTGCAAAGAATTAAATGGCCAATACTACACTCACAACCCAACACCATTTGTTGGTAGCCGACATCACTGATGACATTGTGCTCACAAAAGACGGGGGCGCAGCCTTGGTTCTTAAATCCTCGGCAGTAAATTTTTCTCTCTTGTCAGAAAAAGAGCAAGGCGCTTTAATCTTTGCTTATGCTGCGCTCTTAAACTCTCTTTCCTTCCCAATTCAAATTTTGGTCCGCTCCCGCAGAAAAGATATCTCTAACTACTTGAAGTTTTTAGAAGGCGAGGAAGGGAAACAGACGAACCCAAAGCTGAAAGGTTTAATGTCCTCATATCGCAATTTCGTTACCCAGGTTGTCAAGAAAAGAAATGTTCTCGACAAGGATTTTTATATCGTAATTCCCTTCTCTCCTCTGGAACTCGGAATCTCCCCCCTAGGGATTGCCAAACAAATTTTACCAAACGCCAAAAGGGCCGTTCCATACTCGCGAGAATATGTTGTTAAGAAAGCAAAAATCGTGCTTTACCCTAGGCGAGACCATCTTTTGCGTCAAGTAGGGCGCCTTGGACTAAAACTTGAGCAATTAGGAACCGAGGAATTGGCCAGTCTTTTGTTTAAAGTTTACAACCCTGTTGGAGATTATAACCCGGAAGGTAACACAGAAAAGAAGGATGTTCAAACTACCCAAAATTAGTTTCCCTGGAAAATCCTTGTCCCAAAAAGAGCAGAATGGCGAATCCAAGACTGCCCCAGGGCCGGCCGTGCAAAACATCATCGCTCCTCAAAAGATCGAGGTTGATTTCAGCTTCATTAAAATAAACAACAAATATTTGCGAACGCTTTTTATTGCCGGCTATCCACGCTTCGTTTCTCCGGGATGGCTTGATCCTCTCATTAATTTTGACCACTCGCTCGACCTATCTTTTTTCATCTATCCGGTTGAAGGGAAAACCGTTTTAGACGATTTGCGAAGAAAAATTGCCGAGATGGAAGCAGAAATTGCAACAGATCTTCAGCGAGGAAGGATTGTTAATCCTGGGACCCAGGCCAAGCTTGAGGATGCAGGGAATCTTCAGGAGCAACTCGTTAAAGGGGCCGAGCGCTTCTTCCAGTTTGCTTTTTACATTACCATCCCCGCAGATACACTCGAAGAATTAAACAATACAACCCAACAAGTCACCTCAACCCTTGGATCCCTTCTTGTTGTTGCCAAAACCGCGACCCTTCAGATGGAAGACGGTCTCTACTCAACCCTTCCTTTGGGGGCTGACAAACTCTCAATAACCCGTAACATGGATACAACAAGTCTTGCGACAACTTTTCCCTTTACCTCAGGGGAACTCTCGAGTGACCGCGGAGTCCTTTACGGAATAAACGAAGATAACGACTCGCTTGTTGTTTTCGACCGGTTTACTTTGGAGAATTACAATTCTGTGATTTTTGCAACAAGCGGAGCCGGAAAGTCTTTTGCTGTAAAACTTGAGGCAATAAGATCTCTCATGTTAGGGACCGAGGTTTTTATTATTGACCCTGAGGCAGAATATAAAGCATTGAGTGAGGCAGCAGGCGGAGAGTTTATCTCATTTTCCTTCAACTCCCCAGCAAAGATCAATCCCTTTGACTTTGCGCTCGTCGCGGACGAAGAAAACCAGCTGGGGTTAAAGATCCTTTCTCTTCATTCTCTCTTTGGGGTAATAATGGGCGAGCTTAATCCTGGGGAGCAAGCGATTCTAGATCGGGCACTTATAGAAACTTATAAAGCCAAAGGGATAACTCTTGACCCCCAAACCCAAAATCGCACTCCACCTCTAATGGAGGATCTTTACAAGGTTCTGCTTGGTATGGAGGAGCCCCTCGCCCAGGGTCTTGCTGATAGAGTAGAAAAATTTGTCAAAGGATCTTTCCGAGGAATCTTTGATACTCACACGAACATCGACATTAAAAATCCGTTTACTGTTTTTTCGGTCAAGGATCTTGAGGAATCTCTCCGACCGATTGCGATGTTTATAATTTTGGATTTTATCTGGACCCGCATTAGGCGGGATATTAAAAAACGGCTTCTTGTAGTTGATGAGGCTTGGCATATGATGCGATATCCCGATACAGCCCAGTTCCTTTACTCTATCGCCAAGAGATCTCGAAAGTACTACCTAGGACTTACTACAATAACCCAGGACGTTGAGGACTTCCTTTCCCGCGACATCGGCAAGGCAATTGTTACAAACTCGGCCCTAAAGCTTCTTATGAAACAGTCTCCTGCGGCAATCGATTCGATTGGGGAAGTTTTTAAAATTTCAGAGGGAGAAAAACAATTACTCTTAGCGGCAGACATCGGTGAAGGTCTATTTTTTGCCTCCGCAAATCATGTTGCAATAAGAGTCGTTGCGTCTGAGGAAGAGTATAGACTTGTTACCTCTAAGCCCTCAGATATTTTGGCACAGAGGACGGAGCAACCTCGGGATACAACCGTAGTATCTCCCCCTGTGCCCCGTATTGAACAGACGCCCCAACGAGTAGCACCTAAAATGGTAGTTGAAGAAGTGCAATGAACGAATCTCTTGTTATCACGCCCGAGCTTGCGTCCTGGCTTCTCACGAGGTACGACTTCTTTGAGAGCCATGAAAAGGCCACTCTTGAGGGTCTATCTGGTGAAGTTTTCGAGAGTGACCTATTAGAAATTGGGCAACAAGTTTGGGGAACCACAAATATTTTGGAAATAATTGAGCATCTTAAGGTAATCGTCAAAGAGCAGACTTCCCAAGAAGCTCTGGTACCGGAGAATATTAAGGAATTCGTGGCAGTGTATGAAAAAAGGGCTCAGGAACAAAAGACCGCCCCCCCGACTCGCCAAAGTATCATTAATGCATGGATAAAGGAATATCGACTCAACGAAATTAGGAACGCTTTGCAAACTGTCGTTGGCAAAGAAAACGCCCAGAGAATCGCTCCGCTTTTTGAATCTCGTCTAACGGAGGTGGCAACAAAAAGAGAGATGGCAACGAAAGAAGAAATTTTTACAGAGGACCAATTACGGGAAATGGTACGCTCGACACTTTTAGAGGCCGCGCCGCAAATAGCGAACCGGGAGACTGTTGAAGAAATTGCGACTAATATTGCCCAAACCAGTCTGGGTCGCAGGATTCTCCCTCGGGGCGTTGAGGCAATTGGAGTCTCAAGAAAAATCGTGGTTCCACGGCAACCAGTCACCCCGACCCAAGGACCAGTTCCGCAAGAGACAAGGGCTATCCGCGAAGCACAACTTTTACTGCGTGTTTCCTATCTTCGGCCTTCGGTTGTCAAACAGTTTTTTTCTCAACTTGGAACACTGAGCCCTTTCAGGCTGCTCCATGTCGTTGGTGGAGAAGCTTATGCAAATTCATACCCTCCAGAAGCCGGAGCACAATCTCTCCTTTTGAAAGGGGTAACAATTACGTTGCTTCGTGATGCCATAACCCAATTAAGGGAACAGCATCCAGAGATTGCGCCCAACGACCCTAGAGTGCGCACTCTTGAGGAAATAATAACAGCGATGGAAGCTTATAAATCCTCGCACCCTGGCAATTATACGAAGCTTGAGAGTCGTGCCGCAGAAAAAGTTGAGGTTTATGTTGCGACTCCGGGGGAAGAAGTTCCGGCAACTCCCGGGAAAGTGTTGCGACTCCAGTCCATTTTTGATCAAGCCGGAAAGTTTCAGTTTTTGCGAATCGATACACTCTCCCTTAAAAAAGGCATACGCTCGCTTCCGGGAATAATCGGAAGGGTTGTTTCATATCCATTTTTATATGCCGGGAGATTTTTCTTTGGAAAACCCGCCGGTGGGATGCTCCATGCCCTTGGAGGGCCGAGGGCGGTTGCTGCCCGAGAAGGGACTTTTGGAGTGCAGCGCGGAGTTTCGAGTTTTGCAAAAGGGGCATTTCGTCAATTGGGCTCATTCGCCTCAGATGTTTTTACCAGACCCACCCTTGGTTGGTTGCGTTGGGGTCTCACTGGTGGATTTGGGCTGGGAGCATTTACCCTTCCTTTTCCTTTTAATTTTGCCTCGGGGGGAATGGCCGGCATTACAGGTGCCACCCAATTGGCACATGCTGCCCCAAACGCAGGATCCTTTTTGAGTGGACTAGGCTCTCGCCTAGGGATTGGCGCTGGAGGCGGGGGTGGGATAGGCCTGCCGCGCCTTGCTCTTGGTTACATCCCTATAATTATCATTGGTGCATTTTTAGTAATCCCTGTTCTTGCTTTTATGGTTATAACCGGCGCCCAGGGAACTTTTCAGGGGATAGGAGGTACCGCCGTGACGGGGCCTGCGACGGAGATTGCAAAAGAGTTTACCCCTCCTCCGATAGACCCCTCAACCCTAACTTTTTATTGGCCCATAAACCCGTCCCAGCCTAGCCCTAATTGCTCCTCGGGTTATGGGTGGAGGTTTTTGGAAACAGAGCACTTCCACAATGGAATAGATATATCAGCCGGTAGGGGCACCCCCATCTTCCCGATCGCAGACGGCAAGGTGTATAGTATAACGAAGAACGATCCTGTGTTTGGGAACGTCATTATAATAGGTCACGCGCCTAAATTATTCAGCCTCTATGCTCACATGGACGGGGGGGGCCATTTTGCCGAGGGGCTTGACCCAAACGACCCAAAAAAGGCGGAAGTGCTTGGGGGTAAAACTCAGCTCTGCGGCGTAGACAGCACCGGTAATTCAACCGGTGACCACCTCCATCTTGGGACAGCAAGTACCCCCAGTCTCAAAGAGGGTAGCGAGTTTCTAAACTCGGGAAAACCAGCCGCTTTCTTCCCTTGTGACTACCTTAAGCAATACTGCAGCCGCACACCCCCTTGTTACGGATCTAGCGGACAAAAAGCGCCTGAGTCACAACCCAAACCCCAGCCTACAACAGCACCGTCACCCGAAACTCCCGCTGGCTATAATCTATGAAGAATTTTTTAAAGAAAAACTGGTTTTTGATTCTGCTCGCGATGCTGGCTACCGCGCTCGGCTTGTTTTGGGCTTATTCACGGCTTCCAAAACGCGAAGTACCAACACCAGTACCTCAAGCAATAGAAACACCCTCTTCGCGTTTTTCCGAGAAGCCGGAAGGTGTTACCTACACCATCGTGGTACCGGCTCCCCAGCTTCCAGATAGGATGGATGTCTTTACTCTCGAGAGGTTCTCGAAAGACTCTCTTCCACTATACCTGCAAGCACTCGCCTCCGAGTTTGGCATCCCCATCTCCTCTCCGTCCCAGGCGCCAAGAGATGACCTTCTTGTTTGGGATGGTCCGACATTTTCTTTGGCCCTTAATCTTCCCTCCGGAAGTTTTGACCTTTATAAAGGAAGTCAAAAGGTCGCTCCTTCCTTCTCACTAGGCTCGGCGCGGCAATACGCAATTGATAAGGCGAAAGAGTTGGGCCTTGTAAGGGATGTCGCAGTTGTTGACGTAGGCAGTTTTGTTGTTGCTGGCGTCCACCTAGAGGAGGCGCCTCCGGGGAACGCCGAGGTGTTCATAGTGAAGGTCCAAGCATCTATAAACGGATTTCCTTTAGTCTCCGTTGGTCAATAACAAAATCATGTAGAGTTCAGGCTAACAAAAGGGGGCGAAATTACTAAAATTGGGTACAATATGCCTGTCCCTAAGGCAAGTATGGGGAGTTTCCGTTTAAAAAGCTGGGATAGGGTTGTTGCCCAACTACAAGGAGGGGAAGCCCAGACTATTTCTATAAAAGATGCCGAGGGGAACACCGCTGCCCCACTTTCGGCACAGCCACTAACCCGGGCTACTATAACAAAATCTTACCTTGCGTATTTCGACAGTGGCGAGAGCCAGACAACATTACAGCCGGTCTTTGTTTTCGAAGGTACCGGAACAACAACCACAGGTGAAGCAAGAATCTTCGCTCTATACGTCTCTGCACTTGAAACTGGCTTGTAATTTTGGAAACCTAGGCTTGTATTCTTACAGGCATTATAAGGTGTTTGTAAGAAGAATCTTTTGGGTCTTTAAAAACCCCGGGGGAGGTTGGGCCTTCGGTTTCAAAAGAGACCTCGTCTCCTTGGATACTCCCAAGAAAGTCTAGAATATATCTGTAGTTAAAAGCTGCTACCAGCCCCCCGCCTTCTGTCTTTGCCTCAAGAACGCCCTCATCCTTACCGTACTGCTGGCTCTCTGCCGAGACAAGGAGTTTGTCTTTCTCAATTCCCAAACGAACAACGCTCGCCGCCTCTCTTGCAAAAACCGATGCGGCCCGAACCCCTCTTGCAAGCTCTTCTTTGTTAACAATTGCTTTATGCGTCCCCGCTTTGGGGATAACTTTCTCAAAGTCCGGAAAATCTCCCCCCAAAAGCCTCCCTGTCAAAACCAGCCCTTCCTTCCCGAAAAGAATTTGGCTCTCTTTTTCGGCAACAGAAATGGTCACGTCTTCGCCTTCTCCCAAAACCCTGTTTAGCTCATCAATCGCCCGTGCTGAAACAAGAACTCTCCGCTCGTCCCCCCCCTTCCCTTTAATAGAGATCTCTTTGTGAGAAAGCCTAAACCCGTCTGTAGCAACAGCCAATAGTCCCTCTTTAAATAAAAGGAGAACCCCTGTTAAAGATGGTCTTGCCTCGTCTGTTGCAGCGGAAAAAGCAACATGGTTTGCAACTGACCGAAAAACATCTGAAGGCAAGGAAAAGTCTTTTTTGGTAATCTCTTCCGGAACGGTCGGAAACTCCGTTGCTGGAATTGACGAAAGGGTTGCTGAGGATGAAGGAGTAGAGACGGTAACCTGGCCCGCCTTTTCCGAAAGCTGTACCTGGCCGGGTGATGTGTTGGAAACGAGCTCTACGATAAGTCTTGCTGGTAGGGTTGTCGCTCCCTCCTCTTCAACTTTGGCCCCAAGTTGATAAGAAACGCCCATTTCTAAATTTGTCGCCGCCAAGCGGAGTTTTCCTTGCTTTGCTGAAAAAAGGATGTTGGACAAAACCGGAAGTTGGGCGCGGGAGGAAACAAAACGGGAGGCGATTTCCAGTCCTCGAAAAAGATCTTCTTGCAAAACAACAGCTTTCATTTTTACGTCTTTCTTACAACTGGCGCATTATACCGTATTTGTAATTTAAAACATAGTTGTTGTAGTAGTCTTTGTGGAAAAGTGGGAAACTCTCGCAAAAAGCAAGTTTTATTGTGGACAGCAAACAGGCTATATTTTTGGATTAAATTGTTGGTAAAAGAGGCCATTTTGTGGGTTAAACAAAAAACAGGTTAACTTATCCCGAAGTCATCTGTTTTATCCCCAAAATATCGTCCCTTAACTTTAGGTTTGTGGATAAATTTCTAGATATCTTATCAACAGCGTGCATCACTGTTGTGTGGTCTCTTCCGCCTAAAACTTCCCCCACTTCCTGCAAAGTTAAGCCAAGCTCTGTTCGCAAAAGGTACATCAATATTTGCCGTGGGGAAGAAACCGCTTGGGCGCGATTTTGCCCCAAAAGTCTCCTTTTCCCCAAGGAGAAGTGTCTCGCAACAGCAGAGACGTACTCTTGGGGACTAACATTTTTCTTGGATTTTTGGCTATCTTGAGCTGTTTTCCCAAGAAAACCCACAACAACATCTTCTGTCAACTCGCCCTCCCCTACACCATTCCTGCTTGTTAGTTTTACCAAAAACCCTTCAATCTTTCTTGGGCTATCAAGGTTTGCGGCGATCGCTTGCGCTGCCCCCATTGAAAGATTAAACCCTCTTTCCTTGGCCTTTATTTGAGCTATGGCGGCCCTTAGCTCAAAATCCGGAGGCGCGATGTCAACAATCAACCCTCCCTCAAACCTACTTCTTAGCCGGCTCTCAAGTTTGGGTATCTCGTCTGGTGGCCTATCCGATGTTAAAACTATTTGCCCACCTTCCCTCTGAAGTGTATTAAAAGTGTGGAAGAACTCTTCTTGGACCGCAACCTTCCCGGCTAAAAACTGGACGTCATCAAGAAGAAGAAGCTTAAGGTTTCTATATCTTCTTTTAAAAGCAAGTGTTGACTTTTCCCTTATTGCTTCAACAATTTCAGTAGTGAACTCCTCACCCATGGAGTATAGAACTTTCTCCTGAGGTGCGCGCGAAAGAACCCTATGGGCAATTGCCAACATCAAGTGGGTTTTGCCAATACCTACCCCGCCCCAAATAAACAAAGGATTGTAAGAATTACCAGGGTTTGTCGAAACCGCCTCCGCCGCGGCTTGCGCCATCTGGTTGGTCCCCGAAACCGCAAAGTTTTCAAAGGTAAATCCGGGGCGGACCCTTGCTCTATGCAAAGTATCGGCAAGGAAACCGCCATCTTTCTCGGCCGAGAAAAGTGGGCTACTTTGGACGGGGTCGGCTTTCGGGTGTTTCGGGCGCAAAGAAACCGGTTTTACGACAAACGAGAGATCGTTTTTAAAACCAGTTGTTTGATTTAAGGCGTCTTGGATAAGCCCAAAATACCTCCTTTGGATACTGTCGGCGATAAAAGAGGAAGGACAGGAAACCTCAACCAGCTGTCTACCATCTGACAGTTTTTTAATTGAGGAAACAGTTGTTTGTGCAAACCAGGTTGAGAAATTAGCGCTGGAAACAGAAACCTTGATTGTATTTAAGGTCTCTCTCCAAAGGTCGTCTGTTGATTTTGAACCCGCGAGGGTTTTTTGGTCTTCCATAATCTTGTTGCAAAAACGTGGGGCAGCGAGGGGCGGACGGGGAAACCCTTCCCTAGATAATATGAAGTTATCCACAAGTGAGTCAACCCACAAAATCCCCGAAATCTTGAAAAAAACCTAGCAGTTCGGTAGACTTAAGCACATGTCTACTAAACGGACATATCAGCCAAGTAAGATAAAGAGGAAGAGGCGCCACGGCTTTAGAGCAAAAAACAAAACAGCCGCCGGTAGACGCGTTCTTGCACGAAGAAGAAAAAAAGGGAGAAAAAAACTTTCGCTTTAAGCAAAGCTTGTTTCTATCGAAATAATGCTTCCAAAGGAAAATCGATTAACAAAGAAAAGTGATTTCACCAAAGTTCTAAAAGAAGGCAGGGTTGTTGGAGGTGTATTTTTAAACCTCGCAATCCGGAGGAGTGATAGCGATGCTCCCAAGGTAGGATTTATAGTTTCTAATAAGATATCAAAAAAGGCAGTAGAAAGAAACAGACTTAAAAGGCTTATGCGCCGAGCAGTAAAGACACACATCTCTAATATCGAAGACGGGGCATATCTGGTTTTTTTAGCAAAAAAAACGGCTGCCGGAGCCGCGAGCGAAGAGATAATTAGGGAATCCCAAGCCCTTCTCGAAAGAAGCGACGTTTTTAAAAAATGAAGAGGTTTACAATTTTACTTATTCGTTTTTACCAAAAGTTTTTGTCTTTTGACACTGGAGTCTTGCGCTTTCTTGGGGGCGGGGTCTCAACCTGCCGATTTACTCCACGCTGCTCAGAATATACAATTGTGGCAATTGCCCGCTTTGGGGTTTTAAAGGGCATCGTCCTCGGAGGGGGGAGAATTCTCAAATGTCACGCTGGGAGCAAAGGAGGTTTTGAGCCCCTGATGGTAATTTAATTTGAAAGCTATGCAATTTCTTTGGCAACCACTACTTAATCTTTTGATAGCTTTTTACCACCTGTTTTTTAACAATCTGGGACTCGCGATAATCGCATTAACCATACTTATAAGGGTTATCCTTATTCCCCTCGTTCTTCCTTCAATGCGGGCAATGAACAGAATGAAAGAGTTTGCTCCAGAGCTTGAAAAGATAAAAAAGCGGCATGCTGGAGATAGGGCCAAATTTGCCCAAGCCCAAGCCGATTTTTACAAAGAGAAGGGGATTAACCCCGCGTCCGGATGTCTCCCCCAGTTAATCCAGATTGTTGTTTTAATAGCGCTGTTCCAAGGATTTTCGCAAGTCCTATACGCCAACGGTGATATAGTTTCTAGACTGAATGGATTTCTTTATTCCCCTCTTCAAATTTCTGACCACCTCAATACCACCTTTTTAGCTGTTGATTTGACGAAGCCTGATGTATTCCGTCTTCCCGGAGTGCCAGTTCCCCTTCCGGGCGCCTTCCTTCTACTGGCCGCCGCGACACAATTTTTGTCTTCAAAGATGATGGCGCCGGTTGTGACGCGGGAGGAGAAAGTGGCAAAAAAAACACCTGGGGGGATGGACAACATGATGGTTGGAATGCAGCAACAGATGCTCTACCTTTTTCCTCTAATGACGATCATCTTTGGTTTCACCTTTCCGGCAGGACTAGTTCTTTACTGGCTTGTTTTCTCCCTTTTTCAAACAGGACAGCAATATTATGTTTCAGGCTGGGGAGGGCTTACCCCTTGGGTTTCGCGAGTGAGGATGGTAAAATCGGTGTCCAATGACCAAAAAGAGCATTAATGAGGTTGTCAAGAGACTTACGGCCGAAACCCTCTCGCGACTTGGGGTGCAAGGCGAAGCTGGGGTTTCCCAAAACAGCGAAGGGCACATCCTTGTTCAAATAGAAACAGAGGAAGCAGGGATCCTTATTGGTCGCCACGGCGAAACGATTGACGCTCTTCAGACCTTTTTAAACCAGGCGGTCTTCCAAAAAACCGGAGAGTGGTACAGGATTGTTGTTAATATCGGTGATTATCGAGAGCGAAGAGAGGAGTCGTTGCAAAATCTTGCGGTGAGTCTCGCCGCGAGGGTCAAAGAGACAGGCGAGGCACAACCAATCTTTAATCTAAAGCCCAACGAACGGCGGATTGTTCACACCCTACTTTCCGAAGACCCAGAAGTTAC
>CAZLZK010000009.1:0-4905 GCA_964564005.1 uncultured Gammaproteobacteria bacterium | reverse complement strand
AAGAATTCTCCTGTAATCTCCATTGTGATTTCGTAATCATCATTATGATTTCCTCATTGTCAAAGACCCAGTTTAGAAAGTATCCTAATTTTAATGTCGGTCTTTAAGGTTGTTGTTAAAAACACACTCGCCCAAGGAGCTGGCAAGGCCCTGGGGGTTGGGCTGTCTTTGCTCACAACAGCGCTCCTTACGCGACTTCTTGGGATAACAGGCTATGGAGCATACGCTTTCCTGACCGCTTTTGTTCTTCTCTTTGGAACAATATCTGATTGGGGCACGAACATAATAGCTGTAAGGGAAGCCTCGCAGAAAAAAGGCGAACAAAGTACAATCTTTGGTACCACAATCCTCTTTCGTCTATTTCTTACGGGCATTGCTTTTATCCTTTTAAATTCCGCTCTTAGAATAAATCCGGCGTGGCGAGAGTATGTCGTGCCAGGGACAGTTGCCTCGCTGGTCCTTTTATTTCTTTCTTTTAAAACATCTTTGGGGGTTATTTTCCAAGTAACATTAAAACTTGAGAAGGCAGCTTTCGTAGAAATTTTTTCCTCGCTTGTCTTTCTGGGTGGGGTTTTTCTTGCAACAAGCTTGGGGAAAACTCTTACCTTCGTCATGGCATCTTGGGTTTTAGCAACTCTACTTTCGGCCGCGTTAGGGTTTATCTTGGCAGGGAGGGCATCTATCAAATGGATCGTTGACAAAAAAGTGGTCAGGCGAATCTTTTGGGAAGCTCTTCCTGCAGGGGCACTTTTCCTAGTGTTTAACCTATACAACCGAATAGACATTCTGATTCTCGAGCACTTTAAAGGGGCTTCGGTCGTAGGAATTTACGGATTGTCTTACAAAATCCACGACACTCTTGTTTTAGGTGCAGCTTTTTTGATGAACGCGATGTTCCCCATATTTTCCGAAAGATTTTCGCAAGGATCCAAAGAACGAGAGGCATTGCGCAAGCACTATCAGCAGACCTTTGATGTTCTTCTGGTTTCCGCTCTTCTGCTTTTTGTTGCAATCTTTGTAGCAGCGCCGGCAATCATCGGACTTCTTGCTTGTATTTATTTTGGCGATGCCGCAGTCTGTTTGCGTATTTTTATCTTTGCAATGTTCATTGCGTATTTTAATGATTTTACTGGTTATTCCATCATTGCTTTTGGTAAACAAAAACTGTCTCTTATAATTGCAATCTTTGCACTTGCGTTTAATGTTTTGGCCAATTGGATTTTTATTCCACTTTATTCGTTTAAAGCGGCGGCAGTGATTACGATTGCTACAGAAGGTCTTGTTTTAATTTTTTCAACTATTGTCATATACCGGACCATTGGTATAATTCCTAATATTGCGTCCTTTCCGAGGACACTGAAATCTTTTTTCCACAGCGAAATTTTTAGTAACGGAGTTTCAACATGACAATTAATGTTTATTGCGATGGTGGCGCAAGAGGTAACCCAGGTCCAGCAGCAAGCGCCTTTGTTGTTTATGATAAAGAGGGGGTATCTCTTGGAAAGGGTGGGAAAAAGTTAGGGAAGACAACAAATAATGTTGCCGAATACAACGGTCTGATAGAAGCCTTAACATGGATTCAAAAAAATGCAGAACCCGCGTGGGAAGTAAAAATCTTCTTGGATTCTCAGCTCGTAGCTAATCAAATGACTGGGAAATTTAAAATTAAAAACAGGAACTTGATAAGTTTGGCAACAAAAGCAAAAGAAATTGAGAGGAATTTCCCCGGGAGAATAAAATATTTTTTTATTCCGCGTAAAAAGAATAAAGCAGCAGATTTTTTAGTTAATAAAATGCTGGATGGGTGAAAGCTTCAAATTCACGTCAAGGACGTTAGGACATCCTGTGGAAGGGTCCGGGGAATCCTTAAACAAAAGGAAAAACATGCTTGATTAACCGCGGCAATTTCCATAGGATGATATTGGGGTGCCGCAAAATTTTCCGCCGGGAAACTCAAAATTTTTTGGAAGTTCGTCGCCGGTTGCGTTAGTTGCCGGCGGTGCTGGTTTTGTTGGCTCGCATGTTTGTGAAGCATTGCTTGGGAAAGGAGTAAGGGTTATCTGCTTGGATAACTGGCTGACCGGTGTTAGGGAAAACATTAAACACCTTGAGGAAGACCTGAATTTTTTTCTTCTGGATCGAGACATCTCAGAGAAAATTCCGGACGAGATCCCAAGGTTGGATTATGTCTTTCACCTTGCGGGGATCGAGGCTCATCTCAACGGAGAGGATGTTTCGATTGAGACTCTTGAGGCGAATTCCATTGGCAGTAAAAATCTCCTTGAATTGGCTAGAAAACATGGCGCGCGGTTTCTTTTGGCATCAACAATAAATATCTTCTCTGGCCAGATTTCAAAAGAAAGTACCAGAGAATATTTCGGTGAAACAAGAGGCGAAGAGGGCGAGTTTTCTCAAATAGAAGCAAAGCGATTTGCTGAAGCGCTAACTTCTGAGTACGGACAAAAGAAGGGAGTCAATGTCCGCATTGTTCGTTTGGGTGATGTTTACGGCCCACGGATGTTGCTTTCCTCAGGAAGTCCCTTAAGCCGTCTTATCAAGGAAACTTTATACAATCAAGACCTAGTGGTTCCGCAGGAAGGGTTTATTTTCCCGGTTTACATTGACGACGTTGTTTCGGGCATTGTCAAAGCTCTTCTCTCAAGCGGGACAAGAGGAGCTATCCTCTCCTTGGCAGGACCCAAAACCTCTATCTTTTCCGTTGCCCAGGTAATTCAACGAACAAAGGGGGGGAGCACCGACCTTGTATTTACCAAAAGAGAGTTTCGAGAAGCACCCGCTCCTGAAGGAGTGCCGAGTGCAGGTCAAACGCTCATCTCTTGGCAACGAAGGGTAGACCTTCTCGAGGGGATAACAAAGACCCTGGACTGGTTTTCTCGCAACAGGAATAGAATTCCAAAAAGTGGGCTGCCGGAGAAGGAAGATAAAGAAGCTGAAAAAAAGCAGACCGGCGGGTTCTGGTCGGATGTTAAAGTTGGGGGCAAGAGCAAAAAACTTTTTAAGAGAAATAAAAAGTTGGGCTTGGCAGTCATTCAATTAGGACTTTTCTGGTTTTTTGCGCTACCGTTTTTAGAAGTTGGCGCTGGCATCTTGCAACTTCATTTTGCGAAAAACGCCACGCTTGCCGGTGACACCAAAGCAGCCGAGGTCTGGAGTAGTCGCGCCCGCATCTGGTTTGGTTGGTCAAAAGAAGGATTTTCGCGTTGGGAGAAATTGCCGCCTCTCGGAGATAAAGCTGCGGGCCTTGAAGAAGGGGCCCGCATTTTAGCTGCGGCAGCAGAAATTGGAGAACTCAGTGGTCGCACACTAGGTGGCTTGGCGCAACTTTTCGAAAACGCACTGGGTAGCCTTCCGTCCTCCTCGAGGACAAACGTTGACAGCCTTTCCTTCGATCTTAAGACCCTTGAAGAAAGACTCGGTTTTCTTGAGGCGGATCTAGAAGAGGGGAGCAGACCTCCTTTTGTAGGGCAAAAGCTGTTGTCTCAAAGTCTTGACATTTCAACTCTTCGGAAAGCCGTGGGACTATTGACGACTATTCTTCCCCAAACCCTAGATCTTTTTGGAGAAAAGAGTAAAAAAACATACCTCGTTCTTTTCCAAGACAACACGGAGCTTAGGCCGGGAGGGGGCTTAATAAGCTCCTACGCTCTTGTGACTTTTACCGCTGGGGAGCTCGCGAGTTTCGATGTTCAAGATGTCTCTGCGGCGGACGGACAGCTTAAAGGGTACGTTGAGCCGCCTCGCCCCATTGCCGATTATCTTGGGGAGAGAGAGTGGTTTTTGCGGGATTCTAATTTGAGTCCTGACTTTCCGACCTCAGCCGCGCGTGCGGCTTGGTTTGTAGACAAAGAACTGGGGCTTAAAATTGACGGTGTTATCGCGCTCGACTTGGAATTCGCAAAAAGACTTTTTGAGGAGTTGGGTCTCAAGGAAGAGACTAACGACTTTTCTGTGGACCTTGCGAGGCAACTTTTACAGCTTGTAACCAACCTTCCGAAAGAGCGTTTGGTAAGCCTTGGTAAAGTTGCGCTCTCGTCTCTTGAGGAGCGACACCTTTCAATTTGGACTGACGATAAGGAGACAGATCTTATACTCAAGAGAGCGGGGTGGGACGGGTCTCTGCTTGATGCATCTTGCGCAGCCCCTTGTATTGGCGATTATCTCCAGGTTGTTGAGGCCAACCTTGGGGGCAATAAAAACAATATCTTTGTAACAAGGACTGGAAATCTGGAGATATCCGTAAACGACCAAAAGGTATCCCATAGCCTGACCGTATCGTACGCTAATAACTCTGGGAACTCATCCGTTGGAGGAGAATACAAAAACTATATTAGACTATTCACTTCCCTTGGAAATATTCCTGGTAAGGTTTATCTCTTGGATCCAGCAACGGGTCTTCAAGAGGAGTTAACGCTCGATATGGGCCAAGAAAAAGGCAAAGAGGTTTTTGGAACTCTCTTAACCGTTCCTGGTAATCAATCTCGCACAATTAATTTCTGGTGGGATATGCCTATACCCTTGGGGAGCAAGGAGTTGTCCCTAGTGTGGCAAAAACAGGCAGGAACTCTTGCTGATCCAGTTTGGATTAAGATAAATCCGCCGAAAGAGAAGAGTCTTACGGCTAGACCAGAGCCCTCGTTGACTAACCAAGGAACAATTGGATATAATATCCCGTTGTTGAAAGACATCAAAATAAACGTCAAATGGCAGTAACACTTAAAGCCGAGAAAAGAGAGATTGCCGGACGAAAAGTGAAAACCTTGCGCCGGGGCGGGCTTTTGCCTGGGAATGTATATGGAAAGAAGGTTAAATCTCTTTCAGTCCAAGTTTCTTTAGATGACTTCAAAAAGGTTTTTTCTGAGGTAGGGGAGACCGGGGTTTTGGAGC
>CAZLZK010000008.1:19893-22399 GCA_964564005.1 uncultured Gammaproteobacteria bacterium | reverse complement strand
AACTCTTGACGAATTGTATAAAGATCAAGGATTGCTTGTGTAGGGTGTTCCTTTGTTCCAGACCCTGCGTTAACAACCGGGATTTGAGCAAACTGTGCCGCTTTTTCTGCAGAGTCATTTTCTGGGTGTCTAAGCACGATAAGGTCAGCTGCAGTTGTCTGTTCGACAGTTCTTATTGTGTCCTCGAGGCTTTCTCCTTTTACAGCGGAGGAGAAAGCTTCCATTCCGGGGATAGCTATAACCTTCGGGCAGCCTAGCCATTTGGCGGCAGCCTGAAACGAGGTAAATGTCCTTGTGCTTGGCTGATAAAAGAGCTCAACGACCACTCGGTGCTTAAGGTCTTTCCTCTCGGCTCTCGACTCGACACTCTTACGCATCTTGTCAGCCGTTAAAAAAAGGAGCTCAAGCTCCTTTTTTGAAGTGAACTGCTCGACCGATATGACATCTTTTCCTAAAAAAGTTCCATTAAAAGGGTTAGGAATCATATTAGGCAGACAGGTCTAATAACCGAAGTGCTACTAGGGCCCACTTTAGGCTTTACCGAGAAAGTTGTCAAGACAAACTTAGTTTGCTATACTATGTCTACTGTGGGAGGTGGTTATTTGACCATCTAGTTGAGCTGGCCGATAGGTGCGATGTTTAAGAGCGCCTTCCGGCGCTCTTTTTGTTGCCCCCAGGCTCAAGACAAGTTATGATAAGCGAAGCTTGTCATAAGTCAGACTTATGATAGATACGATTTTAGGCACAAAGGTTGAGATGGGACAGAGCTTTACAAGCTTTCGGCGGCGCGTGCCTAAAACTATAGTCCGTGTTGGCCCAAACGTTGTTACCCAGGTTAAAACCCAAGAGCGCGACGGATATCGAGCCCTCCAGCTTGGTTTTGGAAGCCGCAAAATTAAGGCCCTGACCAAGCCTCTTAAAGGTCATTTGAAAGGAGCCGTAGGAGAAAAGACGGCTCCTCGTTTTTTGAGAGAAGTGAAATCCACCGAACAGCTTGCAGCGGGCAGCGTTGTTAAACCCTCAGAAGTTCTTAGAGCCGGAGATTTGGTCGCAGTAACGGGAATTTCAAAAGGAAAGGGATTCGCGGGTGTAGTTAAAAGACATGGTTTCGCAGGAGGCCCTAGGACCCACGGTCAGTCGGATAGAGAGCGCGCCCCAGGGGCAATAAGCAGAGGCACGACCCCAGGTCGGGTGCTTAAAGGCAAGAGGATGGCAGGAAGGATGGGCGCAGAACGAGTCACGGTTAAAAATCTAACGGTTCTTTCTGTTTCGGACGAGAAAGGAGAAGTTGAGTTGTCCGGCCCTGTCCCTGGAAGCCGCGGAACACTCCTTATGATCACGAAAATTGGGGAGAATAAGAAATTTGAAGGACTGTATGAGGATAGGAGGAACGAGGAGAAAAGTGATGAGTCAACAGAAGGGAGGAAGGATGGCAGCTAAAAGTAACGCAAAACGAAGAACGAAAAACGTAAAACAGCCGAGAAAAACAAGCCTCTCGGTTATGGTTTATACAAAGAGTGGGCTTAAAAACGGGACGATTGCACTCCCGAAAGATCTTTTTGGGCAAGAACCGAATAAGATTTTGATTGCTCAGGCAGTAAGGGTGTTTTTGTCAAATCAAAGGAGTGCTCATGCTAAAACTCAGACTCGGGGGGAGTTGGGCCGCTCAACTAGAAAGATTTATAAACAAAAGGGCACAGGGGGGGCTCGCCACGGAAGTCGTTCTGCCCCAATCTTTGTGGGAGGAGGAATTGCCCACGGTCCACACGGTATACAAAACTATAAACTCGTCCTTCCTCAAAGGATGGCGAAACTTGCTCTTGTTTCTGCCCTTTCAAAAAAGTTCTCTGAAGACAAAATTCGCGTTGCAGATATTGAGAAAGTTGAGCCTAAGACGAAGGCAATTTTGGGTGTATTTAAGAAAATAGGTCTTAAAGGTAAGACAACCATAGTACATGTGGGCGGACCCACGATTCTGCGCGCTTCCCGAAATATTAAAAATGTAATCCTAACACCCGCCCAAAACCTCAATGCTTATGAAGTTTTTACAGGCGGTAACCTTCTCTTGACGAAAGATGCAATAGCTATACTTGAGAAAAGGGCGGTCCAAAATAAGCAGAGCTTGTTCTCGAAGACTCGAATTAAGCGGAGCTTGTTTTTCGCAGACTCAAAATGAAACCAGACGATTTTAAGCTTTTACCATTAGTTTCTGAGAAATCAACAAAGCATAAGGAAGGCGGAGAGTATACCTTTTTGGTTTCGCCCTTGGCCAGGAAAGACCAAATTAGGACGGCGGTCGAGAAACTTTTTAATGTAACAGTAAAAGGGGTGCGGACCGGAAAAGTTCGCGGCAAGACCAAAAGGATTGGTCGCTCGATTGTTAAAAGGTCCGATTTTAAAAAGGTGCATGTTAAGCTGGGCGAAAAAGACAAAATCGATCTTTTTGAAGGAGAAGGAAAAGCAGAAAAGCCCAAAAGAAAGAAAAAGAAAGAAAAGGAGACTAAAT
>CAZLZK010000008.1:9250-19793 GCA_964564005.1 uncultured Gammaproteobacteria bacterium | reverse complement strand
AGGATATTACCTAAACAGTCTGGACGGGATGTGCAAGGACACGTTAGCGTTCGGCATCAGGGGGGGCGCCACAAGCGCTTTTTGCGTGAGATGGACTTTGTACGGAGGAAAGGCATTCCAGCCCGCGTTTCCGCTATTGAGTATGATCCTAACAGAACTTCGAGAATCGCTCTTCTTTTGTACAAAGACGGCAGTCGTGCTTATATCTTGGCCGCAGAAGGGTTAAAGGTTGGAGATACGGTTCAATCTGGTCCTGAAGCACCGGTGAAAGAAGGTAACTCGCTTCCTTTGGGCCAAATTCCAGTTGGTACAAACATTCACAACATAGAAATAAAGCCTAACAAAGGAGGGCAGATCGTGCGGGCAGCAGGTTCATTTGCAGTTGTTCATGGCAAGGAAGAGGATAGCGTCTTAATTAAAATGCCGTCTGGCGAGATTCGTAAGTTTAGAACTGATGCTTATGCGACCATTGGCTCTGTTGGAAGAGTAGAGAAGGTCAATTTAAGAACAGCGGGAGCCAGGAGGAGGCGCGGCATAAGACCCAGGGTTCGAGGAGTAGCCCAAAATCCTCGCTCTCATCCACACGGAGGCGGAGAAGGAAGATCGGGCATTGGTATGCCCTCCCCCAAAACCCCGTGGGGAAAGAAAGCACGAGGCGTTCGGACTCGAAGAAAAGGGAAGTACTCGGCCAGTCTTATTGTTCAAAGGAGGAAACCGTAAAGCGGGCTAGTTTTCCGCTTTGCGTAAAACAAATGGCAAGAAGCAGAAAAAAAGGACCGTTTGTTGACCCCAACTTAATTAAGAAAGTGAAGGCAATGGGCACAACCCGGAAAGAGCCCATCAAAACCTGGGCACGAAGTTCTCAAATTCCGCCGGAATTTGTCGGGTTTCGTTTCTTGGTGCATAACGGTAAGAATTTTGTTGAGGTTTTTGTAACAGAGGATATGGTTGGTCACAGGTTAGGCGAGTTTGCGCCAACTAGAATGTTCAGAGGTCACGGACAGGTTGTAAAGAGAACGCTGGAGAAAACGTAATGTTAATTTTGAGTTTACGAAAAACAAGCTATGCTTATCAAAGCTGAACAAAGATTTTTACGGATGAGCCCGAGGAAGCTGCGGGAAGTTGTGGGGAGTATCCGTGGGATAAAATCTCCGGCGAGAGCAATTGAATATCTAGAAGCTATGCAGAAGAGCGCCGCTCTGCCTCTTGCAAAGGTAGTAAAACAGGCGGTTGCCAATGCGAAAAACAATATGAAAGTATCCGAAGACACTCTTCGGCTAAAAAGCCTAGAGATAAACGACGGGCCTGCATACAAAAGATGGCAACCGGTTTCTCGAGGACAAGCTCATCCCATTAAAAAATATACGAGCCATATAAGGGTTGTCTTGGAGTCAGAGCCGCAGGAAAAGAAAGTAGCAAAAGTACCACCTGCCCGTCCGGCAGGCGGGCAAGTATCACAGGTATCAAAAGCCCGGAAGGGAAAGGAGGGTGCTCAAGGCTAGCTTGTCCTGAGCGAAGTCGAAGGATGGGACAAAAGGTTAATCCAATAAGTTTTAGAGTAGGGGTCAATAAATCCTGGAAGTCTATGTGGTTTGCCGAAAGGGGAGAGTACAAAAAACTCTTGTTCGAGGACTTGGAGCTGAGAAGACTTCTTGAGGATAGACTCAAGCTTTCGGGAGTTCATGAGATTAATATAGAGCGGCTACCCAAAAGCATGACGATTAGGGCAAAGGTTTCAAGACCCGGAGTTGTAATAGGACGAGGTGGGCAGGGTATTGAGGAAGTTAAGAAGTTAGTCTTAGAGAAACTTGGCTTGAAAAGCAAAGATCCCAACTTACCCAAAATTGATATTTTAGTCGAGGAAGTTAAGTATCCCGATCAATCGGCAAAGCTTATTGGACAGAGAATTGTTGCTGAGCTTGAACGCAGACTCCCTCACAGGAGAGTTGTGAATAAAACCATGGACAGAGTGATTGCGGCGGGGGCAAAAGGGATTAAGGTAGTTCTCTCTGGAAGAATTGGTGGAGCAGACATTAGTCGACGCGAAAAGTACCACAGAGGTTCTGTCCCAACTCAAAGCTTGCGGTCAAACGTTGAATATGCCCAAGAATCGGCGCTTCTCAAACGTGGATATGTTGGGGTGAAGGTTTGGATTTACAAAGGAGAAGGACAAGATGCAACCTAAACGCCAGAAATACAGGAAGCAATTCAGAGGTCGCAGGCGCGGCCTTGCAAGTCGTGGAAACAGAGTCGATTTTGGAGAGTATGCATTAAAAAGTATCGAGGCTTGTTGGCTCTCGGAAAAGCAGCTTGAGGCGGCAAGAAGAGCAGCCTCGCACACGACCAAAAGGGGAGGAAAAATTTGGGTTAGGGTATTTCCAGATAAACCGGTATCAGCTCGTGCAGCGGGGGTAAGGATGGGAGGAGGCAAAGGAGATGTCAAAGAGTTTGTTGCAGTTGTAAAGCCCGGGAGGATTATTCTTGAGATTGCGGGAGTAAGCGAGGAATTAGCAAAGGAGGCTCTTCTTGGTGCAGCCTCGAAACTTCCAATTTCAACGAGGATAGTGGCAAGGGGGTAAGGGAGATGATGATAATGAAGAAGAAAGAATTACAAGAAGTAAGAAGGAAAACTAATGAAGAATTGGCGAAACTAATTGGAGAAAAACGAGCCCAGATCTCTCTTTTGCGACCAGAGCTTAAGACGGGCAAAAATGGAAACTTGAGGGTAGTAAAGAATGCCAAGCGGGAGCTTGCGCAATTGGAGACTCTCTTTCGAGAGAATGAGATTATCTTGCGGGAGGAGAGAAAGATATGAAGGCACTAGTAGGAAAAGTCGTAGGTACAAAACAGAACAAGACTGTAATTATTGAGGTCGAGCGCTTTAGCGTTCACCCTCTTTATGAAAAAAGAGTCAAAAGAACAAAGCGCTATCCAGTTCACAGCGAAACCGAGCTTAAAGAGGGAGACAAGATACGCTTTGTTGAGACAAGGCCCATCTCAAAAACTAAGAGATGGCGCGTCGTGGAGGTTCTGAAATGATTCAAATACGGTCTGTATTAAAATTGGCAGATAATTCTGGGGCAAGGGCAATTCATGTCATAGGGATCCCTGGGTCTAATAAAAGGATTGCTCGATTGGGAGATGTTGTTTCAGCAGTTGTTAATCGCGCAGACCCAAACGGTGTTGTCCAAGACAGTGAAAAAGTGCGGGCAGTTATCGTGCGGACGCGCAAAGAAGAGAGAAGGAGTGACGGAAGCTACGTCAGGTTTGATGATAATGCTGCAGTTTTAATTGACGCTCTAGGGAATCCTCGGGGAACCCGGATCTTTGGACCAATCGCACGTGAGGTGAGGGAGGCTGGTTTTACGCGGATTGCGTCATTAGCGGAGGAAGTAGTATGAAAGCAAAATTAAAAATGAAAGATGAAAAATTAAAAATGAAGCTGAGAGTTGGGGATGAGGTGTTGGTGACGGCGGGGAAAGATAAAGGGAGGAAGGGCAAGGTTGACAAAGTTTTTCCGGCAGTGGGTAGAGTTCGTGTCACAGGGCTTAATGTCTACAAAAAGACCCGGCGCGGTGTTGGTGACCAAAAGGGTGGAATTGTAGAATTTACCCGGCCCTTACCAGTAGCAAATGTTGCTCTTATTTGTCCCAACTGTGGGAAACCCACGAGAGTTAGTTACAAGATTACAAAGATCGGAGAAAAATCGCGTAGTTGCGCAAAATGTAAGAGGATTATCGCAGATAAAGAAGGAGGGAAGTAATGGCACTTTCAACTGACTATACGAACTTAAGCTCCGCTTATCAAAAAAAGATTGTTCCAAAGCTTGCCCAGGAGCTAGGATTAAAAAGTCCCATGGCCGCGCCGAAGGTAATAAAGGTTGTTATCAATATGGGAATAGGTAATATCTTAGATAGCAAGGAAGAGCAAGAGAGAGTCTCTGGAGATCTAGCGAGGATAACTGGCCAGAAGCCATCATTAAGACCTGCCCGAAGATCAGTTGCCAGTTTTGGAATTAGACGTGGTCAGCATGTGGGTTTAAGTGCGACACTGCGAGGAAGACGGATGTATGACTTTCTAGAAAAGCTCTTTAATATTGTTCTTCCGCGTTTGCGAGATTTTAAGGGTTTGCCTAAAAAATCATTTGACCATAGTGGGAATTACACTCTGGGTATTGCCGAACATACGGTTTTTCCTGAGATTGATCTTGGAAAAGTAGGGAAAGTTAGGGGTCTTGAGATTACAATTGTTACAAACACACGAAACAAAGAGCATGCGGCGCGTCTCCTTGAAGAACTAGGAATGCCATTAGAAAAGGAGTAGGTGTGGCAAAAACGTCAAAAATTGTAAGACAACAACAGAAATTGAGGTTTCCTGGAAGATATCGCAATAGGTGCAAGCGATGCGGGAGAAGTAGGGGGTATATGCGCAGGTTCGGTCTTTGCCGACTGTGCTTTAGGGAGTTTGCCGCAAGAGGCGAGATACCGGGAGTTAGAAAGGCATCATGGTAATGATTACCGATCCCGTAGGAGATCTATTGGCTAGAGTAAGAAACGCGGCTCTCTGCCGAGGGCGCGAGGTTCTTATGCCCTATTCTCGCTTA
The DNA here is from genome assembly GCA_964564005.1 of uncultured Gammaproteobacteria bacterium. Classification (GTDB taxonomy): domain Bacteria; phylum Patescibacteriota; class Microgenomatia; order UBA8517; family UBA10165; genus CAZLZK01. The sequence continues at coordinate 15,190 of CAZLZK010000008.1, read as the reverse complement.
AAACTTGAGGTTTCCAAGGTCCTTGAGAGGGAAGGCTACCTTTCGGAGGTTAAAAAAATTAAAAATGAACTTTCTTTAACCCTTGCTTTTAAAGGGCGTAGGAGTGTGGTTACCGGGATTAAAAACGTCTCTCGACCAGGGCTCCGTATTTACAGGAAGAGTGAGGAGTTACCGCGCCCGCTTGGTGGAGCAGGGATTTCAATTATTTCCACCCCTCAGGGGGTCATGTCCAACAAAGAGGCGAGAAAAAAAGGATTAGGCGGAGAGGTTTTGGGGGAGGTTTGGTAAATGAGCAAGATTACACTTAAACCAATTGAGATTCCGCAAGGGGCTACCGTTACTCATGAGGGCAGGATGGTCAAGGTTTTGGGGCCAAAAGGAGAGCTGTCTTCCCATTTAGTGAAGGGCGTTGAGGTTTTAATCTCGGGAGGCAAACTTTCTCTCGTGAGGAAAACAGACAGTAAATCAGCGAGAAGTTTGCAAGGTACAACTTACAGGCTTTTAGAGAACGCGATAAAGGGAGTTACAGAAGGTTGGACCAAGACTCTTGAGATGGTGGGTACAGGATATAGGGCCTCGCTTGAAGGCACGACCCTACTTTTGGCAATCGGGTTCTCACACCCAGTGAAGGTAGTGGCGCCAGAGGGTATTTCTTTTTCAATCGAGGAGAATAAAATAACAGTTTCGGGGGTAGATAAGGAACTTGTCGGGCAGATTGCAGCAAACATCCGCGCCGTGAGAGAACCAGAACCCTATAAAGGCAAGGGTATAAAATATATCGACGAAATTTTACGCCGAAAGCCTGGTAAAGCTGCAGCTAAGGCTGGACCGGTGGGACCTGGAGTGCAACAATAAAAATGCGAGAAAAATCACGGAAGTTAAGGGTGAGAGCAAAACTTCCCGGAGGGAGGCCAAGACTTTCTGTCTTTGTGTCGAATAGACATATTTTGGCTCAGGTGATTGACGACGAGAAAGGAAAAACGTTGGTTGCCGCAAGCGATAAGGAAGCTGGGGGCGGGAAGACGATTGCGGTAGCAAAAAAGGTTGGAGAGATTTTGGGCAAAAAAGCGGTAGCAAAAAAAGTTGTAAAGGTCGTTTTTGATAGAGGGGGTCGAAGTTACCATGGTAGGGTAAAAGCTTTGGCTGAAGGCGCAAGGGCACAGGGTCTTGAGTTTTAGGCGACTAAAGGGGAAGAAGAATATTATGCAACAAGATTTTATTCGGGAATTTCAAGAGACAGTAATTCAAGTTAATAGGGTTTCTAAAAAGACTAAGGGTGGAAACCAATTGAGGTTCTCTGTCCTTGTCGTTGTTGGAGACCGCAAAGGCAAAGTTGGAGCTGGCCTTGGTAAAGCAGCTGATGTTGTTTCAGGGATACAAAAAGCGATAGCTTATGCTAAGAAGCATTTTATAGAGGTTCCCATGAAAGGGAACACAATTCCTTATGATATTAGAGTCAAACACGGGGCTGCGGAGGTTCTACTTAAGCCCGCCCCGGCGGGCTCGGGTATTATAGCTGGGGGCGCACTTCGAGCGGTCTTTGAAGCGGCGGGTATTAAGGATATTGTTGCAAAGATCCTTGGCAGCAACAATAAAGTGACGAATGTCTATGCTGCTCTTGCGGCCTTGAGAGAGATCGCGGAACTTTCGCATGTAGTAAAAAGTCCCAAGAAAGAGGGGGAACAATGATGAATAATGGATTGCCGAAATTGAAACAGAAGGGCAAAAAAAGAGTTGGACGGGGGATTGGTTCAGGCAAGGGAGGCCATACTGTTGGACGTGGACAAAAAGGGCAAAAAACAAGAGGCAAGATCCCCCAACTCTTTGAGGGAACAAAGATTAAAAAATCTCTCATTAAACGTCTGCCCCTACAGCGCGGCAAAGGGGGTTTAAATGCGGGCAAGGGGAAGATTATTGTCAATATTAAGTATTTAGAGCTTTTACCCGCAAAATCAAGGGTTGATATTTCCTCCCTCATTAAAGCGGGGATCGTAGAAGATGAGGCAAAAAGTTTGGGTGTTAAAATCTTGGGAGAGGGGAAATTAACACGTGCCCTTACTGTTCAGCTGCCTACATCGAAAGGTGCGGCCCAGAAAATTAAAAAAGCTGGTGGGACTGTCGAAGGGAAAGGAAGATGAAGCAGCTTATTAGTCTTGCCCGAGCATGGAGGGTAGCGGATATCCGGCGGAAGATTATCTTTACAGCCCTGGTCTTGGCGATCTTCCGCCTGGTCGCCCACATTCCTGCTTCGGGGATTGACCACACAGCACTCCGTGCGCTTTTTGCCCAAAGCCCGTTTTTGTCCCTTTTGGATATCTTTTCAGGTGGAACTCTGGCGAACTTTTCGATTTTAGCTCTAGGGCTTAACCCATATATTAACGCCTCAATAATCTTGCAGCTTTTAACCATGGTTTTTCCAAAATTAGAAGAGCTTTCAAAAGAGGGCGAAGCAGGGCGCGCAAAGATCAATCAATACACTCGATTTTTGACACTCCCTTTGGCTGCACTCCAGGCTGTAGGTATGTACGCCTTACTTCGAAGCCAAGGGGTTATCTTGTCTCTTTCTCCAGGGGCACTTCTAGCGCTTGTTGTTACGATGACGGCAGGAACTATTTTCGTAATGTGGTTGGGAGAACTGATTACTGAACATGGTGTTGGTAACGGGATCTCGCTCCTCATTTTTGCCGGAATTGTCGGTCGCTTTCCAGTTACCATAGGACAAACTGCACTGACCGCCCAAGTTGCGGAGATCTTCCCGCTGATGAGCTTTCTTCTAATGAGCCTCGCGGTCATAGCTGGGATTGTTGTTATGAATGAGGCAACAAGAAGGGTTTCTGTACAATATGCCAGGCGCGCGGCAAGAGGAGGAATTGTTGCACAACAGACACACCTTCCTCTTCGCCTAAATCAGGCAGGAGTTATCCCTATAATCTTCGCTATCTCTCTTGTCCTTGCTCCCTCAATGGTTGGGCAATTTCTTTCCCGCTTACCAAACCCCGGGATCGCAAACTTAGGTTCTTCTATTTCCTCTTTGTTTGTTCCCCAATCGGTCGTTTATAACGTCGTGTATTTTCTTTTGGTTGTAGGTTTTACCTACTTCTATACGGCAGTCATATTTAACCCGACAAAGATCTCTGATGAGATTAAAAAATACGGCGGTTTTGTCCCGGGAATAAGGCCAGGAGGGCCAACCGCTGACCACCTAAACTTTATACTTACACGGATTACTCTTCCCGGTGCCTGTTTTCTGGGGGCAATCGCAATTCTCCCATCAATCGTCCAGGGCTTAACTCAAGTTTCAACCCTTGCCCTTGGTGGGACAGGAATTTTGATTGTTGTCTCGGTGGTTTTAGAAACCGTAAAAAAACTCGAGTCTCAGTTAGTTGCCCGCAACTACGATAAGTTTTTAAGCTAATGGGTATTATTATCAAGACGAAAGAGGAGATAGAGATTATGCGCGAGGGTGGACAAAAATTGGCAAAAGTTAAAGATAAGCTTAAGGAAGAAATTCGGCCTGGCGTGGTTCCTTTAGAGTTGGACAGAATGGCAGAAGGTTTGATTTTAGAGGAAGGCGGAAAACCATCTTTCAAAACGGTAAAAAACTATTATTGGACAACCTGTATTAACAGAAATGATGGTGTTGTCCACGGTGTACCAGACAACAAACCAATAGAAAAAGGAGATATCGTAAGTTTGGATATAGGGATTTTATATAAGGGCTTCCATACGGATGCTTCCTTTACGGTGCCGGTTGGGGAGGTTAGAGACGAGACCAAGAGATTTTTGCGAGCAGGCGAGGAGGCTGTAGAAGCTTCTATTAAAGAGGCGAGGGTAGGGAAAAAAGTATCTCATATTTCAAAGGCGATGCAGGAAGTTCTAGAACGTTATGGGTATACGCCGAGCAGGGATTTAACCGGCCACGGCGTGGGCAGGGCCTTGCATGAGGAGCCCATGATCCCTTGTTTTTGGGATGGGAGTTTAAGCGAGGACATCCCGATCAAGGTAGGCATGACTCTTGCATTAGAGGCTATTTATATGGCCGGGAAGCCGGATATTATAGTTTCAAAGGAGGATGGATGGACAATCTCAACCAGGGATGGTAAAATAGCTGGACTATTTGAGGAGACGGTTGCGGTAACAGACAAAGGTCCTCTTCTACTCACCGCATAATTATTCATATTGTGCGGTTTTTGTGTCGGAGGGTATATTGAAAAACGAGGAATTTATAGGCACCATTCTTGAGTCCCTGCCGAATACGTCTTTCCGGGTTAAACTTTCGGACGGAAGGTTGGTTTTGGCAACAATCGCCGGGAGGATGCGAAGAAACTTTATTCGGTTACTCCCGGGCGATCGGGTAAAGGTCGAAATGACACCATACGATACCCAAAGGGGCAGAATAGTGTGGAGGGAAAAGTGAAGGTTAGAGCATCGGTTAAAACTATTTGCAAGAATTGTAAACTCGTTAAACGTCGAGGGGTTCTTTTTGTGATTTGCACAAATCCAAAACACAAACAAAGGCAAGGATGACATGGCAAGATTAGCAGGAGTTGAATTACCAGAAGACAAAAGAGTAGACTTTTCCCTAACCAAACTCTATGGGATAGGGTGGTCTTTGGCGGAGGACCTTTTGAAAGAGACTGGGATTCCGCCGTCCAAGCACACAAAGGAGCTTACCGAGGACGAGCTCGCCAAGCTTTCGAGAGCGCTTGAAGGAAGAGTAGTTGAAGGTGACCTTCGACGAGCGGTTCGTCAGAATATACAAAGGCTTAAGGACATTGGTTCCTATAGAGGGATAAGACACAATAGGAATCTTCCGGTTCGGGGGCAGCGGACAAGGACGAATGCAAGAACAAAACGTGGTAAGAGAAAAACAGTAGGAGCATTTAAGAAAGAGGCTATTTCGAAGGTAACAACAGCAACAAAGGAGTAAGATGGCCGGCAAAACAAAAGCAGTAAACAAGAAGGCTAAGAGTGCACCCAAGGCGGCAAAAAGAAGCGAAGTTTCTACTGGAAAAATTTTTATCAAGGCAACTTTCAATAATACCCTAGTGACGATTACTGATGAGAAGGGCAATACCCTCGCCTTTGGTTCTTCGGGAAGGGTTGGGTTTAAAGGGACCAGAAAATCAACGCCTTATGCTGCAACAACGGCTGTCGAGACGGCGATAAGGAGAGCGAAAGAGGATTTTGGGTTAAAGGAAGCCAGCGTTTTTATCAAAGGACCTGGCCCCGGCCGCGACGCGGCCTTGCGGGCAATAAGAGCAACCGGAATTCGCATGGACCAAATTGCAGACATTACGCCCATACCTCACAATGGGCCAAGGGCTAAGAAAAAGAGGAGAGCGTAATGAGATATACGGGACCAAAGGATAGATTATCAAGGAGATCGGGCGTAGACCTTTTCGGCAAGGGCGCCAAATTGACTCGGTTATCTGTTCCTCCGGGTATGCATGGACCTAAGGGTCTTACTCGCAAGCAATCAGGATACGGGAGGCAGCTTCGAGAGAAGCAGAAGGTAAAGTGGATCTATGGGATTTCGGAAAGGCAGCTTAAAAGGTATGTTTCTCAGGCTGCGAAGATCAAAGGGAACACAGGAGACATGTTAGTTAAATTTCTAGAAACCAGGCTTGATAATGTTGTGTATAGACTTATGTTTGCAACAACCAGGGCGGGGGCTCGACAACTAGTTAGTCATGGGCATATTTTGGTTGACGGAAAAAGGATTAATATTCCATCTTATAAGGTCCGAAATGGGCAGGTTGTTTCTTTGGACGCGAAGGCGCAAGGAATTCCAGAGACAAAAAAGCTTCTTGAGGCAAAAGATGTTAAAATTGCGGATTGGCTTGAGCGACAGGCTGCCGTAGGGAGAGTTAAGGACTTGCCCAAAAGAGAGGATATACTTGAGCCAATTTCTGAACAAGATATTATCGAGTTCTATTC
>CAZLZK010000008.1:7193-9150 GCA_964564005.1 uncultured Gammaproteobacteria bacterium | reverse complement strand
AAAGAGAGGATATACTTGAGCCAATTTCTGAACAAGATATTATCGAGTTCTATTCGCGCTAGCGAACAAGGTTCTGCGAAGCAGGGTCTTATTCGCGCTAGCGAACAAGGTTTTCGCGAAGCGAAGTTCTTACTCAAGGTGAGGAGGTGACAGAAAGTTATGCAACAGCCAACATTTGAAATTAAAAAGGAAGAATCAAAACAAGGATATGGTCGGTTTTCTATAGAGCCACTGGAGCAGGGCTATGGACATACTCTAGGTTCTGCGCTGCGACGGGTCCTCTTATCAAGCCTTCCTGGAGTAGCTGTTACCCAGGTTAAAATTGCAGGTCTAAAACACCAATTTGGCACAGTCAAAGGCGTTAAAGAGGATGGCGTAGACCTCCTTTTGAACATTAAGAAACTACGAATTTCCTATGATGGGGATAAGTCAATAAAACTTACGCTGGATGTTAAAGGTAGGGGTGAAGTTCACGCAAGCCAGATAAAAACACCACCGGGAGTTGCCATCGTAAACAAAGATCTTCTTGTGGGAACCTTATCGGACAGCAAAAGTAGACTAGATGTTGAGATGCTGGTCGAGAGGGGTTACGGCTACTCACCGGCAGAGGAGCGCAAAACCGATACGATTGGGCTGATTCCTTTAGACGCTACTTTCTCCCCTGTTACGAGAGTGAATTACAAAGTTGAGGAAACTCGGGTTGGGCGTCTGACGAACTATGACAAGTTGACACTTGAGATTTGGACAGATGGAACTAAGGATCCCGAAGATGTTATCAAAGAGGCAGCAAAAGACCTTATTACGCATCTTTCTCAAATTGTTTCTCCTGTAAAACTTGAGAAAAAATCGAAACCTTCCCTGAGTGGCTTATCTCGCGCAGGGAGTCTTTCAGTAGAGGAGCTAGGACTCCCGACCAGGATTTCCAACGCCTTAGAAAAAGCTGGTTACGAGATGGTTGAAAATTTACTTAAGATAAAGAAATCTGAACTTTCAAAGATCAGAAACTTGGGCGAGAAGTCGGCAAAAATTATAGAAGCAGCACTTAAAGAGAAGGGTATATCTTGGGAGGAATGAAGGCGTGATTAAGCGAAACAGGGCGCCAAGGGTAGGAAGGTCCAAAGGTGGGAGGCTAGCGCTTTTTAGAAGTCTTTCTCGTGAGTTGTTCCGGCACGGGAAGATTGAGACATCCCTTGCCCGCGCAAAGGCAACGAGGTCTTTTGTGGCGAAGCTTTCCAGAGCTGCTAAAAATGGGGATGTAACCTCAAACAGGCGGGTTGCGGCCATCTTAGGTGCTGACAAAGATTTTCTTGCTAAGTTTGGAGCAAAGGCTGTGGGGTGTCGAGTGCGGATTGTAAAACTTGTTCCAAGGAAAGGAGATGCAAGCCCGAGGGTAAGACTTGAGCTTGTCGAAGAAAAGAAAAATGCCTAACTTTCGCACATTCCAGCCAAAAGTAAGGGAGATTAAAAGAGAATGGCACTTGTTAGATGCCAAGGGACAGGTGTTGGGCAGGTTGGCGACAAAAATTGCGACTCTTTTGATCGGGAAGCACAAGAAAGATTACGTTCCCCATCAAGACGTTGGGGATAACATTGTGGTGATAAATGCCCGAGAAGTACGAGTGACCGGCAGAAAAGAAAAGCAAAAAGTTTATAGACGCCACTCAGGCTACCCCGGGGGATTAAAAAGCACAACGTTGGGGGAGCTTCGAGAAAAAGACCCGACAAAAATAATCAAATTTGCGGTCTATAACATGCTCCCTGGCAATAGATTACGAAAAGGTAGGATGATAAGACTAAAGATTTTTGCGGGAAGTGAACATTCATACGAAAGTAGAGTGAAAAAGCAGTAACACCATGGCAACAAGAAAAAAGACTATAAAGAATTATACATTCGCCGTAGGCCGGCGAAAGACTTCTATTGCTCGAGTCAGGCTTTTTTCCGGAAAGGGCGAAACTT
>CAZLZK010000008.1:0-7183 GCA_964564005.1 uncultured Gammaproteobacteria bacterium | reverse complement strand
AAACTTTGGTTAATGGCAAGAGTGCCAAAGAGTATTTTTCCGGTGTCGTTAGGGGCGATAAGGTTTGGAGCCAACCGTTTGAGTTGACTCAAACTGATGGTAAATATTGGGCTACTATAAAAGTTCGCGGAGGAGGGAAAAAGGGGCAGCTCGAAGCTTCCGTCCACGGTCTTTCCCGTGCCTTAGCCCTCCTTGATATTGAGAAATTTAGAAAACCCCTCAAAGCTGCAGGTCTTCTAACACGAGATGCAAGAACTCGCGAACGCCGAAAAGTCGGCATGGGCGGTAAATCAAGGAGGAAAAAACAGTCTCCAAAACGATAGCACTCCCTTGACTGGTTGCAGTAGATTGTCTTTCGCTTGAGCATAAATGTTGGTAAAATGGAAGGTAACGGGGAGTAGTTTAACGGTAGAATGGGCGCATGGGGTGCGCCTGGCCGGAGTTCAATTCTCCGCTCCCCGACAAAGACTTAAATGAATAAAATGAAAAAATTATTCTTTGTTGCTCTTGCGGTCATAGCTGGATTGTTGCTCACTTTTGCTGGCTTAGGTCTTATTGAGCTTTCTCAAAGCTTAATTTTATACGTTGGAATTGCCTCTCTACTCTTGGCTGCTTTGTTATATTTCTTCGCTTGATCTCCGAGTTTTGAGAAATCTTCGTTCTCGCCCGAAAACCACACAACAACTATACACCCCTATGTAGGAGTGTATAATGCCTACTTTGTTTTCTTTCTTCGTGATTGCGTGAACTCTGTCGCGAGCTCTTCCCTGAAGTCTTGATCCGTTGCGGCCTTGGCGCGCATGTTTTCCATGAATTTTTCCAACTGTTTCTTTTCTTTCTGAGTCATATAAGCTGATGCATAGTGGAGTAGTATCTTCGGTAGGCCGTATCCAATGCCAGGCGTCTTTTTCGGTCTATAAGTTTTGCTTCTTTCAGGAAGTTTTTTTATAATTTTTGTTACCCCTTGCCCCGCATTCGCGAGCCAGACCCCCACTTTAGTTATCGTTGCGAAACTGCAGTGTAATTCTTGCACAATTTCCTCATGTGTTTTTCCCTCGAGCAGCAATTTTGTGATACGCAATCTTTTTGCCAGATTTCTTACTTCAGTTTCCGTTAGGAGATCTTGCATAAGTAGAGCCGCATCTACAGGATTACGGACAAGAGCAAAGGCGTTTATAAGATCGAACACTAAACTTTCTTGCTCTTGAGGAGCAAGTTTATCCAATCTCTTGTCTCTATAGGAGAAATAGTTAAATTTTGCCATTGTACACCCCTATGTAGGAGTGTACATCTGGGGAGGTGGGCAGTCAAATGCACTCTCCTGTCCCCTTGCAAATTAGGGAAATGCAGGGTATAGTGGCCTTGCAATGGCAAGAACTAAAAGTGATGCGGTGGTAACTCCCAGAGAAACGGAGGCTTCGCAAAAACTTCAAGCGATTAAAGTAGCTATGGAGCAAATAGAAAAGCAATATGGGCACGGAGCGATTATGCGGCTTGGCGAAAAAACTACGGCGCAGAAAGAAACCGATGTTATTCCGACTGGCTCGATTGCCCTTGATTTAGCTCTTGGGATAGGTGGGATACCGAGAGGTCGGGTTGTTGAAATCTTTGGTCCCGAAGCTTCAGGAAAAACAACTTTGGCTCTTCATATCGTTGCCGAAGCGCAGAAAAGAGGAGGAACTGCTGCCTTTGTTGACGCCGAGCATGCACTTGACCCAGCGCGCGCCGAGGCGATCGGAGTTAATGTTGACGATCTTTTGATTTCTCAACCCGATACCGGAGAACAGGCTTTAGAGATTGTTGAGACACTGGTTCGCTCCGGCGCAGTCGATGTAGTTGTTGTCGATTCAGTTGCAGCTTTAGTTCCAAGAGCAGAGATTGAGGGAGAGATGGGGGATGCTGTTATGGGTGTTCAGGCGCGTCTTATGTCCCAGGCGCTGCGGAAACTCACCGGCGCTATCTCAAAAACTCGGACAACTGTTATCTTTACCAACCAAATCCGCCACAAGATAGGAGTGATGTTTGGCAACCCCGAAACAACCCCCGGGGGCCTCGCATTAAAATTTTATGCTTCAGTAAGAATTGATATTAGAAAAATTGAGAATCTCAAAGACGGCGAGACTATAATTGGGTCTCGTCATCGGGCGCGGGTTGTTAAAAATAAACTCGCCCCGCCTTTTAGAACCGCCGAGTTTGATATAACGAATGAAGTTGGAATTTCAAAATACGGAAGTATTGTTGATGTTGGAGCAGAACTTGGGGTTCTGGAGCGAAGCGGAGCATTTTATCGCTACAACGGCGCAATTTTGGGGCAGGGACGGCCCACGGCTGTGGACTTTTTAAGTGACAAGAAGAATCAAAAGCTTGCTTTGGAGCTCGAGAAAAAGATCCGCGAGGCTGCTTCCTCGGGTAAAAAGCTTCCAAAGGAATTAGGCGAGGGCGATGGCGAAGAGAAATGACAGTGATGAGGAAAAGGTCTATAACAAGATCTTGCGGTTTGCGACACTCCGTCCCCGCTCCGAAAAAGAAATAAACGTCTGGTTTAAACGCAAAAAGATTCCCACCAAGCTTCATGAGCGGGTGTTTAATAGATTAAAGAATCTTGGTTTAGTCGACGATAAGGCTTTTGCTTCCTGGTGGATTGAGCAACGCCTAACCTTTAGACCAAAGGGTCGCCGCGCCATTTTTTTTGAGCTGCGGCAAAAGGGAGTTTCTGAAGATATAATAGAGGATGTACTGGGAACCATCGGTTTTCCCCAAGAGGTTGAGCTAGCTCGGGACCTTGTTGCCAAAAAACTGCCACGATTTAAAGATTTCCCTGTCGAGGAGAAGAAAAAGAAGCTTGTCGGACTCTTGGTTAGACGCGGGTTTTCTTGGGAGACGATTAGAAAGGCTGTTGACGTTTCCGGGGAAGATGTTGTAGAATAGCTCTACTTTTGGAGATAAGCGGAGCTTGTTTCTCGCTTTGCTCGAAATAAAATGGCGATTAAATTGCCACGAGTTCTTCGAGTCAAGCCGTAAACGGCCTGGCTTTTTCGTGGTTCTCCATTCTCCGCGAGGAGACTTATGCTTCTCCGCGAGGAGACGCCCGCTTTTTCCTCCAAGAGCTAATTTATGGCAAAAGATGCGAGAGAAGATTACTTAAAGAAGCTTGAACACGCTTCTTCCGTAACGCGGGATGAGGCAAAGGCAAAGCTTCTTGAGGAGCTAGACCGCGAGCTTACCTCCGAGAAGGCAAAACGGATCCGGCAGATGGAGGAAAGCCTCAAACTTGAGGCTGACGAGAAAGCTCGAGAGATCTTAGTTGACGCAATGAGGCATGGCGCGACCGACTACGTTGCTGAATATACAATCTCAGTTGTTCATCTTCCGGACGAGGAGGTAAAGGGACGGGTTATTGGACGAGAAGGAAGAAATATTAGGGCTTTCGAACAAGCAACTGGAGTTGATATTGAACTTGACGAGACCAACGACATTAGGCTTTCCTCATTCGACTCTGTAAGGCGGGAAATTGCAAGAAGGAGCCTTGAGGCTTTAATCAAAGATGGGCGAATCCAGCCAACAAGAATTGAAGAGGTTGTGGAACACACAAAAGGTCAGCTTCAGAATTTTCTTCTTGAAGAGGGGAAAAGAATTGCCCACGCCTGTGGAGTTTATGACCTTCCCCTGGAACTTGTGAAGATGATAGGTCGCTATCACTTTAGAACCTCCTACGGACAAAACCTAGCTCAACACACAATCGAGGAGACCCAAATCGGGGTGCAGTTGGCAAACGAAGTTGGGGCAGATGTTGAGATCGTGCGGCGAGGCTGTCTTCTCCACGACATCGGAAAAATTGTGACGGAGGAGGAAGGGAATCATGTTGACTTAGGTGTGAGTTTGCTTAAAAGACACGGGCTGCCCCAAGAGGTTGTGGCAACGGTCGCAGAGCACCACGAAGACCGCCCCTTTTCGTCCCTTGAGTCGGTTCTGGTTTATGTTGGAGATGCTATCTCTGGCTCTAGGCCGGGTGCGCGCTATGAGCCCCACGAAGAGTACGTCAAGAGAATGGAGAAGATCGAAAGCTTGGCGAAAGATTTTCCAGGGATTGAGCAAGTGTTTGCTTTTCAGGCCGGCCGTGAAGTGAGGGTTGTTGTTCGGCCCGAAGAGGTTTCGGACGACGAGCTTACGGTTTTGGTTCACAATATCACTAGGAGGCTTGAAGAGGAAGCAGAATATGCTGGTCAAATAAGGGTTACGGCGATTCGGGAGGTTCAAGCTTCAGAAACCACAAAAGCCAAGTAAATAAGCGAAGCTTGTTTTTCGCAGACTCAAAATAGTCACGATTTTTCGCGCTAAACTTGACTTTTAGTCCCTCTTTACCTAAACTATCCCCGCAATGACCAAGAACGAACTTGTTGAGCTTGTTTCCCGCAAAGCCCATCTTACTAAAAAAGGGGCAACTGAGGCGGTAGATAACTTTCTCAATGAGGTGCAGCGAGCTTTGGTTAAAGGCGAGAAGGTTGTAATTTCGGGCTTTGGGACCTTTTACGTTGACCAGAGGGCAAAGAAGAAGATCTTTTTGCGAGGAAAAGAAGAGGAAGTTCCTCCCCACCGAGTTCCCCGGTTTCACCCCGGTAAGACCCTCAAGCGAGCGATCAAGCAGTAAGAGGAGTGAGTATCGAGTATCGTGAATCGTGTATTGTGTATGATGAAGTATAATCTTCTTAATTCATCTATTCATCTATGACTCCGGTTATCTCGGTTAGCAATCTTAAAAAATATTACCAGGTTTTTGATAAAGAGCCCGGGCTTTGGGGCTCTATTAAATCTCTTTGGCTGAGAAGATATAGGGATGTTCGCGCAATCCAGGACATCTCTTTTTCCATTAAAGAAGGAGAATTGGTTGGGTTTATTGGTCCTAACGGCGCAGGAAAAACAACAACCCTTAAGGTGCTTTCTGGATTATTGTTCCCAACAAGCGGGAACGTTCAGGTCTCGGGTTTTATTCCTTGGGAAAGGCGGGACGAGTTTTTGAAAAAGATTACGCTCGTCATGGGCCAAAAAAATCAACTCTGGTGGGAACTTCCGGCTATCGACACATTTCTTGTTAACAGGGCGGTCTATGAGATCCCCAAAAGCGAATTTGAAACAACTGTTTCGGAACTTGCAAAACTTCTTGATGTCAAAAATCTTCTTTTGACCCCTGTTCGAAAACTTTCCCTAGGACAGAGGATGAAGATGGAGCTTATAGCTGCCCTTGTCCATAAACCTAAAGTTTTATTTTTAGATGAGCCGACAATTGGGCTTGATGTAGTCATGCAACAAACCCTTCGCGATTTTGTGAAGGAATATAACCGACAATACCACGCAACGATTATTTTGACGAGTCACAATATGGGAGACGTTAAAGAACTTGCCGAAAGGGTGATTATCATTCACGGCGGCAGCATTATCTTTGATGGCAAATTGGATCAGATTGTCCATCGTTTTGCCAAGCATAAAGAGATCAGGGTAATATTTTCCGAAGATGTTGACCAAGAAGAACTTTCTAATCTCCTACAGGAGATTCCCGCAGTTGGCAACGTCCTGGACTTTAATTTCCCCAAAGCAATAATTTCTGTAAAACGAGAAGCTGCCCCAATTGCAGCCTCTCAAATACTTCAAGGATTTCCGGTTGCCGATCTAACAATCGAGGAAGAGTCTATCGAGGACATAATTAGGGAGGTATTCCGTGGGAAAAAAGTTAAATAATATTACAAGATACTTGGAGGTCTTAAAGGTTGCATGGGAAGACAACCTCGTCTACCGCACCAATCTTGTGCTTTGGCGGCTGCGTTCTATTATGGGTCTTCTTATCCTTTATTTTCTGTGGTCAACCGTCTTTCTGGGTACAGATAAGGTTTTTGGCTATGACCGGGCCTCAATTCTTACCTATGTTCTAGGGACTTCATTTGTTCGCTCGCTGGTCCTTTCCTCAACTAGCAGCGACGTTGCGGGCGAGATCCACAACGGACGTCTAACCAACTTTCTCCTAAAGCCTTTTTCCTATCTCGGATATTGGTTTACAAGAGATTTGGCTGATAAAATTCTCGGCCTTTTATTTAGCGTCCTTGAAATAAGTATCATTGTCTGGGTTTTTAAACCACCGATTATTTTACAAAGAGATCCTGAAATTTGGCTAGCGTTTTCCGTTACGACAATTTTGGCCCTCGTTCTATTTTTCTATCTTTCATTTTTAATATCTCTCATGGCATTTTGGATCCGCGAGATTTGGGGATTGCGGTTTTTGACAATGACCTCCCTGGAGTTTTTGTCTGGCGGAATGTTTCCGTTGGATATTTTGCCTTTAGGACTCTTTAGTCTATTGAAGTTTTTACCGTTTACCTACTTAATCTTTTTTCCGCTTAAGGTTTATTTGGGTCAAATAAGTGGTCCGGAGATTCTTCAAGGGGTTGGTATACTTTTGTTATGGATAGCGATTATTTATTTTGCGGTAAAGCTTCTTTGGGCAAGAGGATTGCGCGTTTACGCGGGAGAAGGAAGATAGTCTGTGCAACGATATTTTAAAGTTTGGCTTTTGATGACCATTAATTCTCTCCAGGCTTCTTTTGTAAGCCGGAGTGGGGCATTTCTGTTTATTTCAGGGAAGCTTATTAGGTTCACATTCTTTTTGTTTTTACTCGTGACATTGGCCCAAGGAACAGGAGCTTTAAAAGGTTACAACCTTAATCAAGTTATCTTTTTCTTTTTAACATTTAATCTTGTCGATATTTTTGCCCAGTCTTTGTTTCGCGAGGTCTATCATTTCCGCTCTGTGGTTATGTCTGGTGATTTTGACCTTGTTCTTGTTAAACCCATACACCCCCTCATTCGAGTACTCCTCGGTGGGGCAGATGGGATGGACATGATAACCCTAGTACCTCTTATCGGTGCAATCGCGTATTATGTTCCGCAACTTGGGGGGGTCTCGGGAGTAAACATTATCTTTTATATCTTGCTTGTTATTAACGCCTTGATTCTTGCGACAGGCTTTCATATCATCTCTTTGGTTGTCGGCATCTTAACAACCGCCGTTGACCAAACTATCTGGATCTATAGGGATCTTACGTCTATGGGGAGGATCCCGGTTGATTTCTATAACCAGATTTTTCGCGCTCTTCTATTTTTTGCTATCCCGGTTGGAATTATGATGACAATTCCC